>DASRUW010000136.1:0-10135 GCA_035655255.1 Telluria sp.
CGGTCTGCGCAAGCTGACTGTCTACGCGGCGCAGGTGGAGGCTGGCCAGAAGGCGGCCCTGCCGCAGCTGGGCGACGACGAGATCGGCGCGCTCGGACGGGCGCTCGACTCGATGCGCCACCAGCTGGAAGGCAAGCAGTATGCCGAGGAGCTGATGCACACCCTGGCGCACGAACTGAAAAGTCCCATCGCGGCGATCCAGGCCTCGGCCGAGCTGCTGCGCGAGGAGATGCCGGAGGCCGAACGGCGCCGCTTCCTGATCAACATCGAGGAACAGAACGCGCGCCAGCGCCAGCTGATCGACCGGCTGCTGGCGCTGGTGCGGGTGGAACAGCAGCAGCGTCTCGCCGTGCGCGAGCCGGTCGCGCTGCCCGATCTGCTGGCGCTTGCCGCCGCGGACGCGCGCCCGAAGGCGGACGCGCGCGCCGTGGCGCTGGAGATCGATGCCGGGGACCACCTGGCCGTGCCCGGCGATCCGCTCTTGCTGCGCCAGGCGCTGGGCAACCTGGTCGACAACGCGCTCGATTTCGCGCCGCGTGGCGGGCGGGTTCGCGTGCGCGCCCGCCGCGACGACGATGCGGTCCGAATCGAGGTCTGCGACGACGGCCCTGGCGTGCCGGACTACGCGCTGGCGCGCGTCTTCGAGCGCTTCTACTCCCTGCCGCGCCCCGACGGGGCGAAGAGCACCGGCCTGGGCCTCGCCTTCGTGCGCGAGGTCGCCTTGCTGCACGGCGGGGCGGCCAGCCTGGCCAATGGTCCGGATGGCGGCGCCTGCGCCCGGCTGCGGCTGCCGCTTCACTGAGACTTCATCTTCAACGCATCGCGAGCGCACGTGCGCCGCCTACGCTGGAACCCTCACCACAGGAGGGTTCATGCAACGTGCATTGTTCTTCAAGATCGCCATCATCTTCGCCGTCATGGCCGGCATCGGCATCGCGCTGGCCATGGTCCAGGGAACCGTCAGCGAGCGCGCGGCTTTCCATGACCAGGCGGTACAAAGCATCGCCGCCGATTCGGTCGGCGCGCAAGCCGTGGCGGGACCGGTCCTGGTGCTTCCGTATGTCGAGGAGTACGACGAACGGATCGACACCGATACGCCCGCCGGCAAGAAGTCCAGCGTCGAACACCGGTCGGTGGAGCGCCGCCAGTTCGTGTTCCCCGATCTGCTCAAAGCCGCGGGCACCTTGGACACCGACCAGCGCTACCGTGGCCTGCACCGCGTCCTGGTGTTCAGCGGGGCCTACGGCTTCCGCGGCGAATTCGTCCTGCCGGGAACGGCCGCCATCGCGCCGCGCCACGCGGATGGCCGGATCCGTCTCGGGCGGCCCTTTGTCGCGCTCAGCATCGGCGACGTGCGCGGCATCCGCAACGCGCCCAGCCTGAGTTTTGGCGGGCGCACGGTGAATTTCGAACAGGGCTCGGGCCTCGCTTCCCTGACCGCTGGCGTGCACGCCAACCTGGAACTGGCAGACGTGCGCGAGGCGCGCCGGGTGGGTTTCGCGTTCGACCTGAACCTGGACGGCATCGAGCAGCAGAGCTTCGCGCCGATCGCCCGCGCCAACGAATTCCGCCTGCGCTCCAACTGGCCGCATCCGCAGTTCGCCGGCCGCTTCCTGCCCGCGCCACGCGACCGCAGGATCGGACCGGACGGCTTTGTGGCCACCTGGCTCGTGTCCTCGCTGGCCACGGCCGCCCAGCGCGATTTCGTCGCCGCCGAAAACGCGGCGCCGAAGGACGGCGTGCATCCGTCCTCGCTCGAGAGCTTCTCGGTCGGTTTTATCGAACCCGTGAATATCTATACACTGGCCGACCGCGCCACCAAGTACGGCGTGATGTTCGTCGCGCTCACCTTCGCCGCGTTCTTCGTGTTCGAGATTCTCAAGCGGCTGCCGATCCACCCGGTGCAATACGCGCTGGTCGGACTGGCGCTGACGCTGTTCTTCCTGCTACTTCTGAGCCTGTCCGAACACGTGCGCTTCGGTAACAGCTATGTGGCCGCGGCCGGGGCCTGCATCGCGCTCATCACCTACTACCTGCGTTTCGTACTGGGCGGCTGGTGGCGCGCGCTGGGCTTCGGCGCCGCGCTGGCGACGCTCTACGGCGCCTTGTACGGACTGCTCATTTCGGAGAATAACGCGCTGGTGCTGGGCAGCCTGCTGCTGTTCGCCGTGCTTGCGGCGATCATGGTCGCGACCCGCAAGATCGACTGGTACCGCCTCGGCAAGGACAGCGAGTAGAATCGCCGTCCATGACTCTCTCGGAGCTCTGCGCGCTCGCCGCCGCCGCCCTCATGACCCACGCCATGGCGGCGGAACCGGCGCGCATGGAGCGCCTGCGCGCCTTCATGCAGGCGGAAACGGCGAAGGAAGACTATCTGGGCGCGGTGGTGCTGGTTTCCCGCGACGGCAAGATCCTGAGCTGGGACGCCTACGGCTGGCGCGACCTGGCCCACACCCGGCGCCTGCGTCGCGACGACATCTTCCGCATCTACTCGATGACCAAAGCCGTGACCGCGGTGGCGGTCCTGAGCCTGATGGAGGAGGGCAGGCTGCTGCTCGACGACCCGGTCGAGCGATACCTGCCGGCGTTCGCGCACATGCGCGTCTACACCGGCGGCAGCGCGCCTGCGCCGCAGACGCGCGCGGCCGCGGGACCGGTGACGATCCGCCAGCTGCTGTCGCATACCGCGGGTTTCGCCACCTACTTCGCGCCCGACGCGCAGGCCACGAAACTGTTCGAGGCGGCCGACCTCGGGCACGCGCGCGACCTCGCGGACTACGCGGAGCGCCTGGCGCGCCTGCCGCTCGGGCACGATCCCGGCCGCGAGTTCCATTACGACGGCGTGCCGCTGCAGGTGGCCGCGCGCATCGTGGAGGTGGTGTCGGGCATGCCCTTCGACCGCTTCCTGCAAACGCGCATCTTTACCCCGCTGCGCATGGCCGACACGGGTTTCGAGGTGGCGCCGGCCAAGCGCGGCCGCATCGCCGAGATGACCACCACCGACGCCGCCGGCAAGCTCGCGGCCGTGGCCCCTGGCACGGTGCCGCCGGCGGGCACGCGCATGAATCCGTACTTCAGCGGCGCGGGCGGCCTGTATTCCACCGCCGCCGACTACGCGCGCTTCGCCCAGATGCTCCTGAACGGCGGCGCCCTCGATGGCGCGCGCATCCTTGGCCGCAAGTCGGTGGAGCTGATGATGGCGAACCAGTTGTCGCACCTGGACCCGCCGGTCACCGACTTCTCGGCGGCGGAAGGCTTCGGACTGGGCGGCGCGGTGATGCTGGACGTGGCGCGCAGTGGCCGCCTCGGTTCCGTCGGGGCGTTCCGCTGGAGCGGCGCCGGCGGCACTTATTTCACCGTCGACCCCAAGGAGCGGCTGGTCGCCATTCTCCTGACCCAGCACCTGCCGCAGGGGCTGGCGCACGACCCGCCCAAGCTGGCGAACCGGTTTTATAACCTGGTGTATCAAGCGCTGCCGGATTAATCCCTGCATTTTTTCCCCCGCCTGCGTCATAATTCGTGCGATAAGAAGAGGGGACGCAATGGCAACGATGAAGCAGGTAGCGGAAAAGGCGGGCGTGTCGACGTCGACGGTGTCGCACGTCATCAACAACACGCGCGTGGTCAGCGACGACGTGCGCGAACGCGTGCTCGCCGTGATCCAGGAACTGCGCTACATCCCGAGCGCGGTTGCCCGCAGCCTCAAGAACGACAAGACCCACACCATCGGGATGATGATCCCGAATAATTCGAATCCCTATTTCGCGGAGCTGATCCAGGGTATCGAGGACGCGTCCTTCAAGCTTGGCTACAACATCATCCTGTGTAACGCCTACGACGACGCCAAGAAGCAGGCGGCCTACCTGCGCGTGCTGATGGAAAAGCGTATTGACGGCTTGATCCTCGTGGCCAGCGGCGACGACGAGGAACTGGCCGAGATCCTGCGCGGGATGCCGATGCCGAAGGTGGTGGTCGACCGCGAAGTCAGCGGCGTGGACGCCGACTTCATCGAGGCCGACCACGACCGCGGCGGCTACCTCGCCACCAAGTACCTGCTGGGCCTCGGGCACCGCGACATCGCCTGCGTGTCCGGTCCCATGCACCTGGTGCCCAGCCGCGACCGCGTGGCCGGCTACCAGCGCGCGCTGCAGGAAGCCGGCATCGCCGTGAACAGCCACTTCCTGGTGCATTCGGACTTCACGAGCGAGGGTGGTTACACCGCCTTCAAGCACCTGCTCGGGCTCGCGCACCGCCCGACCGCCGTTTTCGCCGGCAACGACCTGATGGCCTTCGGCGGCATGTGCGCGGCCAACGAGGCCGGCGTGCGCGTGCCGGAGGACCTGTCGGTGATCGGCTACGACGACATTGCCCTGGCGTCGTTCTCGACCCCGCGCCTGACCACCATGGCCCAGCCCAAGTACGAAATGGGCGAGACCATCGCGCGTATCCTGGTCGAACGCATCCAGGGCGGGCACCAGCCGGTGCGGCGCGAGATGTTCACGCCCGTCCTCGTCGAGCGCCAGTCGACCGCGCCCCTGGCCTGACTGCTGCATGGCGAAAACGCCACAATCCAGCACCCATTTTCCACCCGTCACATTTCCCCTGTTGACAGCCGGCTCGGACCGGTGTCTACTCTCGCAAACGTTTGCGCAAACGTTTGCGGAACCTAAAACAGGCGAAATAGCATGACTTCACGTATCACCGTCGTTGGCAGCATCAACATGGACCTGGTGTTCTGCGCCCCGCGCATGCCCGGGCTGGGCGAGACCCTGACCGGCACCGGCTTCCATCAGGTCGCCGGCGGCAAGGGCGCCAACCAGGCCGTGGCCGCCGCCCGCCAGGGCGCCCGGGTGCGCTTCATCGGCGCCGTCGGCGCGGACGCGTTCGGCCAGGGGGCCCTGGACGCCTTGCAGGACGAGGGCGTGGACACCGCCGCCGTGGCGCGCGACGCGTTCCACCCCACCGGCGTGGCCGGCATCTTCGTCGACCAGGCCGGCGCCAACGCCATCGTCCTGGCGCCCGGCGCCAACCTGTGCGTGACGCCGGAGCAGGTGGAGGCGGCGCGCGCCGCCTTCGCCGACACCGACTTCCTGGTCTGCCAGCTCGAGGTGCCGCTGGCCAGCGTGGAGCGGGCCGTCGACCTGGCCCGCGCCCATGGCGCGCGGGTCGTGTTCAACCCGGCCCCGGCCCAGCCGCTCGCCGACGCGCTGCTGGCCCGGATCGATTACCTGATCGTGAACGAAACCGAAGCGACCCAGCTCACCGGCCTGGCCGTGGACGGCCATGCCAACGCGGCCGCCGCCGCCCGCGCCCTGCGCGCGCGCGGCGCCAAGGCCGTCCTGGTGACCATGGGCGGCTGTGGCGTGCAGATTTGCGCGGATGGCGTCGACCAGTTCGCCCCCGCCCTGAAAGTCGACGTGGTGGACACCACGGCCGCCGGCGACACCTTCGTCGGCGCATTCACCGTCGCCCTCGGCGAGGGCGGCGCCTTGATTGACGCGGTGGCGTATGCCCAGCATGCGGCCGCGCTGACCGTCACGCGCATGGGAGCGCAAACCTCGATCCCGATGCGCGCGGAAGTCCTGGAGTTCATGCAGAAAACCTGATTAACAACCCGAGACCAATACCAATGAAGAACGAGACGCCCCAACTCAAGCCGATTGCCGCCGCCATCGGCGCCCTGCTGTTCGCCGCCGCCGCACCGGCCGCGCTGGCCCAGCAGACCACCACGGACGCCGCCGGCGCGCAGCAGCAGAAAGCCGACCAGTCGGTGATCGTCACCGGCACCCGTACGCCCAAGGCGATTGACAAGATTCCCGGCGCCGTGAGCGTGATCGGCGCGGCCGAAATCGGCAACTCGCTGGCGATCTCGGAAGACGCGACCGCCGTGCTGGCGCGCGTGATTCCGGGCTACGCCGAAGCGACCCAGGCCCTGTCCAACACGGGCGAGACCCTGCGCGGGCGCATCGCGCTGCGCCTGTTCGACGGCATTCCGCAAACTTCGCCGCTGCGCGAGACCAACCGCTCCGGCTCCTTCACGGACCTGGGCATCGTCGGCCGCATCGAGGTGATCAACGGCCCGTCCGCGACGGAAGGCATCGGCGCCTCGGGCGGCATCATCAACTACATCTCGAAGTCGCCGACCAAGCAGGGCAACGAGATCAGCATCAATTCCAGCGTGCGCAGCGAATTCCACGACGACTCGCTGGGCTACAAGCTGGGCCTGGAGTTCCTGCACCGCGACGACCGCTGGGACGTCGTGTTCGCGACCTCGGACGTGGACCGCGGCATCAGCTACGACGCCAACGGCCGCCGCATCGGCATGAACGCCTCCGGCTCGCTGATGGACACCAGCGGCCATAACCTGTTCCTCAAGCTGGCCCACCGGCTCACCGACAGCCAGAAGCTGGAGCTCACCGTGAGCCGCTTCTACCTGGGCGGCAAGGGCCGCTACGTCTACCAGGAAGGCAACCGCGCCATCGGCCTGACCGACACCGCGGTGCCGGGCAAGCCCTTCGAAGGCCAGGCCGAATTCAACGACTTCCGCCAGTACGCGCTGAGCTACACCAACCAGGACGTGGGCGGCGGCACGCTCACGGCCACCGCCTACCGCGCCAGCCAGGCCATGCGCTTCGTGGCCGAAAAGGGCGGGGCGGACAAGCAGGACCCGGACATCGCGCCGCTCGGCACCCTCACCGACCAGTCGGAAGTGAACTCGCAGAAGCATGGCGTGCGCACCGGCTGGAACCGAGGCGACCTGTTCGACGTGACCGGCCTGGAGCTGCGCGCGGGCGTGGACGTGGTGCAGGACCGCACCGAACAGAAGCTGGCGCTGACCAACCGCACCTGGGTGCCGCCGATGATCTACAAGAGCACCGCGCCCTACGCCCAGCTTTCGTATGACGTCGGACCGGTCACGCTGTCCGGCGGCGTGCGCCGCGAGGACGGCAAGCTCGATGTGAACAGCTACACCACCACGTACTACAACAAGCGCCAGTTCGTCCAGGGCGGATCGCTCGACTACCAGTCCAACCTGCCGAACGTGGGCGCGGTGTGGAAGTTCGCGCCGGAGTGGTCGACCTTCGTGTCCTACTCGAAGGGCTTCTCGCTGCCGAACGTGGGCATCCCGCTGCGTAACGTAAATAAGCCGGGACAAAGCGTGGCCGGCATCCTGGACCTGCAGGCCGTCATTGCCGACAACAAGGAGATCGGCGTGAACTGGCGCGGGCAAGCCGGCAGCTTCGGCATGTCCTACTACCGTTCCTACTCGGACTTCGGTGTGTCGCTGAAGATCGACCCGGTCACCAACGACTTCGTGATGCGCCGCCAGCCGGTGCTGATCAAGGGCTTCGAGATGAACGGCGAGTACATCCTCAACAAGGAATGGCGCCTGAACGGGCTGTACTCACGCATCCGCGGCTGGACGGTGGCCGTGGACGGCGGTCCGCTGATCGTGCAGCAGGGTTACGCCAACATCAACCCGGACAAGATCGGCGGCTCGGTGCAGTGGCAGTATTCGGACAAGGGCAACGTGCGCGTCGGCTTCACCACGCTGCTGGACCGCGAGATCAACCAGGGCATGAGTTCCTACGAGAAGACCAGCGGTTACACCCTGTTCGACCTGAACTCGACCTACCGCACGCGCTACGGCGACTTCTCGATCGGCGTGGAGAACCTGTTCAACAAGTTCTACATCCTGACCGGTTCGCAGATGCCGGGCTACCAGAATTACACGGCCGGCCGCGGCCGCGTGGTCTCGGTCAGTCACCACATCACGTTTTGATGGGGTCTGACCCCGGCCGGGGTCAGACCCCGGTTTGAAGGAAGCTGGATGCGCAGCAAATTATTCGTCCCGGGCTCGCGCCCGGAGCTGTTCGCCAAGGCCTTGCAGGGCGAGGCGGACGCGATCTCCATCGACCTGGAGGACGCCGTCGCCGAAGACCGCAAGGCCGAGGCGCGCGCCAACGTCGCGGCCTTCCTGCAAACCGAGGCCGCGCGGGCCAGTGCGAAGGTCATCATCGTGCGCGTCAACGCCCTCGGCACGCCGCACTTCGCGGCCGACGTGCAGGCCGTGGCGCTGCCGGCACTGGGCATGCTGAACCTGCCCAAGGCCGACAGCCCGGCCGACATCCTCGCTTGTGCGCAGGCGCTGGACGAGGCCGAGTGCCGCAACGGCGTGGCCGCGCCGGTGCGCATCCTGGCCAACATCGAAACGCCGGCCGGGCTGCGCCAGGCGGCGCTGATCGGGGCCGCCCATCCGCGCGTGGCCGGCCTCCAGCTCGGATTTGCCGACCTGTTTGCCGCCCACGGCATCGCGCGCCGCGACCGTGACAACGTGCATGCCGCACTGTTCGCGCTGAAGATGGCCGCCGCGGAGGCGGGTGTGTTCGCCTATGACAGCGCCTTCTCCGACATCAAGGACACTGCCGGCTACGAGGCCGAGGCGCGCATGGCGCAGCGCCTCGGCTTTTGGGGCAAGAGCTGCATTCATCCGTCCCAAGTGGCGCTGGCGAACGCCGTGTTCTCGGCCAGCTCCGGCGAGGTGGCCTTCGCCGAGCGTGTGCTGGCGGCGGCCGAACAGGCGGAACGCGAAGGCAAGGGCGCCTTCACGGTGGACGGCAAGATGATCGACAAGCCCTTCATCGCCCGCGCGCGCGCCGTGCTGGCGGGGCAGCGCGGGACTGCCGCGGCGCCGGCCGGGCGCGCGCGGCCGCTGGCGGGCGTGCGCGTGCTGGACCTGTCGGCCTATATCGCCGGCCCCTATGGCTGCACGCTGCTGGCCGACATGGGCGCCGAGGTGATCAAGATCGAGCCGCCAGCGGGCGACAACCTGCGCAAGTATCCCTCCACCCTGGAGCACGAATCGCGCGCCTTCCTCGGTGTAAACCGCAGCAAGCGCGGCATTGCGCTCGACCTGAAGCAGGCGGACGGGCTGAACGTCCTCCTGCGCCTCGTCGACGGCGCCGACGTCCTGGTCCACAACTTCCGTCCCGGCGTGGCGGAGCGTCTCGGTATCGGCTACGAGCAGCTCAAGGCGCGCCGACCGCAGCTGGTCTACTGCGCCGTCACCGGCTACGGCGACACCGGCCCGATGAAGGACCACGCCGGCTACGACCAGGTGCTGCAGACCTTCACCGGCATCTGCGCCTTGCAGGGCCCGGCGGGCGGCGCGCCTGAAATCGTGTACGGGTCCGTCGTCGACTACTACGCGGCGGCGCTGCTGGCGTCCGGCGTGTCGGCCGCGCTGGTGGAGCGCGCCCGCACCGGCGCCGGCCGCTACGTGGGCGTGTCCCTGCTGCGCAGCGCGCTGGCCATGCAGTCGGCACGCTTCGTGCAGGCGCAAGGCGAGCCGCTGCATATCGGGCGCGACATGCGCTCGGGCGGCGTCACCGGCATCCACCCGGCGAAGGAAGGCTATCTCTACCTCTCCGCCAACACCCCGCACTTCTGGCGCACGCTGTGCGAGCGCATCGATCGCCCCGACCTGGCGGCGGACGAGCGCTACGACAGCGTCAGGAAGCGCGCGGAGCACGCCGACGTGCTGGTGCCGGCCCTGCGCGCCGCGCTGGCGGCGCGCACCGCGCTCGAATGGGAGCAAGTGTTCGGCACCGACGTGCCGTGCGCCGCCGCGCGCTCGATCGAGGATATGTTCGCGCACCCCCAGGTGCTGGCCGAAAGCATGGTGGCGCCCATGGAGCATCCCGTCGCGGGACGCTATCATGGCTTCACCGAAGCCGTGACCTTCGGCGAAGCCGCGCCGGCGCAGCCCTTCGCGGCCCCCGCCTTCGGCCAGCATTCGGCCGAGATCCTGAAGGCCAACGGCTATTCGGATGCCGAGATCGCGCGCCTGCGCGGCCTCGGCGTCCTCCTGTAGAGACCCCATGCACCATTGCAGATCGGACGACCGAACATGACCCACTTGCTGCGCCGCGCTCTGTTCCTGCTGGCGCTGATGTTTTCGAGCCTGCCAGCGTCGGCGGACAACCTGGTCACCGTGCAGCCGGTCGCCGTGCCTGCGCTGGCCGCGCCGGCCCAGGCCCTGCTGGAGGTGGACGGCCGTGCGGTGGCGCTGAACGAGCGCGGCGCATGGCTGCTCGACGGGCAGCCGGCCGCCTGGACGCCGCTGCGCTGGAGC
>DASRUW010000137.1:0-2660 GCA_035655255.1 Telluria sp.
GGCCCTGCGGGATATGTCCCATGCGCGAATCGTCGGCGAAGACGTTCAGCTTCTCATCGGCGAAGACGCGGGACCTGGCCGCCAGGACGATCGGGCCGTACAGCACCGCGTAGTAGCTGGAGCGGTCCGGCATCTGCTCCAGGCGCAGGCGCATCGGCAGGCGCAGCTCGACCGAATCGCCGCCGCGCCAGGCGCGTTCCACGCTGACGTAGCCATCCTGCCCGGCCCGGACCGGCACCGGCCTGCCGTTCACGCGCACGCGCATCGCGCCGGCCGCCACCCAGGCCGGACGGCGCAGTTTGAGCGTGAAGCGGCCGGTGCCGCCGACCCGGATGCGAACCTGCTCGCTGTCGGGAAAGCCGGTCTGCTGCTCGATGCGCAGGCCGCGCCAGCGCAGCTCGGACGGCGCATACAGGTTCACGTACAGGACGCGGTCGCCGTCATGGGCGTAGATGAATTCCCCGTACTTGGCGTGGCTCTCGATGCCGGAACCGACACAGCACCACATCGCCTGGTCCACCTGCGAATACACGCGGTACTGGTTGGGACGCATCGGAGTGAAATAGACGAAGCCGCCGCTGCCCGGGCGTTCGGAGGCCAGGATGTGGTTGTACAGCGCGCGCTCGTAGTAATCCGCATAGCCGGCCGAAGGCGCGCGCTGGAACAGCATGGCGGTCAGCTTGAGCATGTTGTAGGTGTTGCAGGTCTCGGGCCCCTCCACCTCCTCGATCATGGAGCGAAAATCGTCCGCGGCGTGGAAGTGCTCCTTGACGCTGTTGCCGCCGATGGCCACGGTCCGGTGCTCCACGACCGTCTGCCAGAAGAAGCGCGCGGCGCGGCGCCAGCCGTCGTCGCCCGTCAGTTCGCCGATGCGCTCGAAACCGATCACCTTGGGGATCTGCGTGTTGGCGTGCAGGCTGTCCAGCCGGTCCAGGCCCGCCTGCAGGGGTTCCAGCAGCGCGCGATGGGAAAAGCGCCGCGCCAGCTCCAGGTACTTCCCGTCGCCCGTGATGCGGCTCACGTCCGCCAGCACTTCATTCATGCCGCCCTGCTCCGCGCGCAGCATGTCCTGCATCTGCGCCTCGCTCAGTGGCGCCGTCAAGGCCAGGGTCCAGTCGGCCAGCTTGACCAGCATCGCGCGGGCGTCGGCATTGCCGGCGTAAAGCCAGGCGTCGCGCAGGCCGGCGAAGGTCTTGTGCAGGTTGTACCAGGGGACCCACTTGCCGTTGACCGAGAAATTGTCCACCCGCAGGCGGCCCGCGTGCAGCTCCGCCCAGGCCGCGCGTCCGCCCGGAATGCCGCCCAGGTAGCCGTCCCCGTTGGCGTCCTGCGCGCGCTTGAGCTCCGCCACGAAGTAGTCCAGGCGCCGGCGCACCTCGGGGTCACCGGTGGCCGCGCTCATGAGGGCCAGGGCCGACAGGTAATGCCCGCCCATGTGGCCATCGAGCCCGCTCGACTCCCAGTTGCCATAGGATGGCTTGCGCGGCGCCAGCCCGGCCTCGCGCAGGAAAGGCGCGGCCAGCCGGTCCGGATCGAGGGCGAGCAGGTAGCGCAGGTCGGTCTGCTGCGCGTCGAGGAAGGGGCCGGCATGCAGGCGCACGTCCTGCAGCGGAAAGAGCTCAACCGCCTGCGCGGCGCCGCAGGCCAGGGCGGCGGCCAGGAACAGGGCGCGCATCATGGCAGCGCCGCGGATGACCCGCGTGCCCCGCCCGCCCGCAGCTTCCTGCCATGACGGTCGGGATAGGGCTCGGTCCCGCTGCGCGCGCGCACGGCCTTACTCCTCCAGGGCCGTGACGACGACGGACTTGGCCGGCAGGCGCAGCGCCAGCTTGCCGCCCTGGGCGTCCGCGGCGTACGGCGCCGGCTTGACGGCCTGCGGCGCCGTGAAGGAATTGCGGGCATCCATGGCGGCGGCGGTAAGCACCTGGCCGCGGGCATGGGCCACCTTGCGTCCGGCCACCGCCAGGTCGACTTCGGCCTCCTGGTGCGGATCGGTATTGACCAGGGCGAGGTACAGTTTGCCGTCCTTGCCGATGGCAGCCGACGCGCTGACCTGCGGCACGCTCAGCGCGCCCAGCTTGTAGTCGGCATTGCCGTCGATCGCGACGGGCACCGACTTCGCGTCCTGGAACGGCACGTACATGCGGTAGGCGTGATAGGTCGGCGTAAGCAGCATGCGTTCCTTGTCGGTCAGGATCATCGCCTGCAGCACGTTGACCATCTGCGCGATGTTCGTCATGCGCACCCGGTCCGCATGGGCATGGAACACGTTGAAGTTGAGGGCCGCGACGATCGCGTCGCGCAGCGTGTTGTCCTGGTAGAGGAAACCAGGATTGGCGCCCGGCGCGGCGTCGTACCAGGTTCCCCATTCGTCGACGGCGAAGCCGAGCTTCTTTTCCGGGTCGTTCTTGTCGAGGATGGCGACGTTCTTGCGGATCGACGCATCCATGCGCAGGGTCGCCGCCAGCGTGGAAATCCACTGGTCCTCGCCGAAGCCCGTCGCGGCGCCCTTCTTCTCCCAGCTCCCGGTCGGGATCGTGTAGTAGTGGAAGCTGATGGCGTCGGCCTGGTTCTTCACCTCGCGGCTCAGGGTCTCGGTCCAGGCGGTATCGCTGTCGTTGCCGCCGCTGGCGATGAGGCGCGGGCGCCACTGCGGCGGC
>DASRUW010000138.1:0-5024 GCA_035655255.1 Telluria sp.
GCCGGTGACGAACTTGGCCTCGTCGGAAGCCAGGTAGACGACGCCATAGGCAATGTCGTCCGGCTCGCCCAGATGGCCGAGCGGGTGCAGGGCGACGACGGCCGCGCGCGCCGCCACGGGGTCGGGCTGGGACGCGAGGAAGTTGTCCACCATCGGGGTCACGATGAAGCCCGGGTGGACCGAGTTCACGCGGATCCGGTCCGGCGCGTAGAGCAGCGCGTCGTTCTTGCTCATTGCCCGCACCGCGCCCTTGGAAGCGTGGTAGGCCGGCACGTCGGCCGCGCCGATGATGCCGTAGATCGAGGACAGGTTGATGATGCTGCCGCCGCCCGCCTGGCGCATGTGCGGCACGGCGTGCTTGGTGCAGAAGAAGACGCCCTTCACGTTTACGGCCTGCACGCGGTCCCAGTCCGCCTCGCTCATCGCGTCGGTGGGCGCGGTGGAGCCGGAGATGCCGGCGTTGTTGACGACGACGTCGAGCCGGCCGAAGTAGTGGACCGCCGAGTCCAGCGCGGTCTTCACGTTCGCTTCGTTGGCCACGTCCACTTCCCAGTAACGCGCGTGGTAGCCGCGCGCATTGAGCCGGTTCACTTCGCGGTGGCCGGCTTCCTCGTTCACGTCGAACACGGCGACCGCCGCGCCTTCCTCGGCCATGCGCACGGCGCAGGCCAGGCCGATGCCCATGCTGCCGCCGGTGACGACAGCCACTTTGCCTTTGAGTCTCATGACGTTCTTCCTTTTAAGCGGGGAACTTCATCCTAGGCGCGCCACCCCGGCGCCTGCCATGCTCGACGTCAAACGGACCCGGATTAGAATAGCGGACCAGCTTGTTCATCGATTCAAGGAATCCGCATGTCCGCCGTATTGATGCCCGCGCGCCGCTTGTTTCTCGTTTTCCTGGCGGCGCTCGCCGCCGCGCCAGCCCTGGCGCAGCCCGCACCGGAACCGGTCCAGCCCAAGCTCGTGCTGGTGATGGTGGTGGACGGGCTCCCGGCCGAACAGGTGCAGCGCTACCGCGACCAGTTCGGGCCGGGCGGATTCCGCCGCCTGCTGGAGCAGGGCGCCTGGTATTCGAACGCGCACCAGGCACATGGGGTGACGGTGACTGCCGTCGGCCACTCCGCAATCCTGACCGGCGCCTATCCTTACCGCCACGGCGTCATCGGCAACAGCTGGCTCGATAAGAACAGCAATACGGTCTACTGCACCGAGGATGCGCGCTATCGGTATCTCGGCGAGGAGACGCAGGCCCACGACGGCACCTCGCCCGCCAATCTGCGCGTCGACACCCTGGGCGACCAGTTGCGCTATGCGACCGGGAACCGCGCCAAGGTGGTCACGGTGTCGGGCAAGGACCGTGGCGCGATCCTCCTGGCCGGGAAGACGGGGACGGCCTACATGTTCACCGACCACACCGGCGATTTCGCCACCAGCAGCTACTACATGGAGCGCTATCCCGCCTGGGTGGAGCGCTTCCGCGCCGCCAAGCGGCAGGACAGCTATTACGGCAAGATCTGGCAGCCGCTGCTGCCGGACGCCGCTTACGCGGGCGACGCCCCCGATCCCGCGCCGACCGCCAAGGACCCCAAACGCTTCCCCTTCACCTACGCCAGCCCGAGCGGCAAACTGGACGATGACTACTACTGGCGCCTGAAGACCAGCCCCGTGGTGGACGAACTGACCCTGGAATTCGCGCGGGCCGCAGTGGATGGCGAGCAGCTTGGCCACAATCCCGCCGGGGTGCCGGATCTGCTGGGAGTGAGCCTGTCCGGCCATGATTATGTGAACCACGCCTACGGCCCGGAAAGCCGCATGTCGCACGACCACCTGCAGCAGCTGGACCGGCTGCTGGCGCGCTTCTTCGACTGGCTGGACCAGAAGGTCGGCATGGACAAGGTGCTGGTGGTGCTGACGGCCGACCACGGCTTCGCCAACACGCCGGAATTCTCGCGCCAGCGCCACATCGACGCCCTGCGCATCAATCCCGACCAGCTGCTGGCGGGCCTGAACGACGCGCTGGCCGCGCGCTTCGGCGTCGCCAAGCTGGTCAAGACTTCCTGGCTGCCTGACCTCTATCTGGACTACGGCGCCATCGAACGCGCGAGGCTCACGCGCGCCGAGGTGGAACAGGCGGCCGCGCGCTGGCTGCTGGAGCAGCCGGGCATCGCCCAGGTGTACACCCGCACCCAGCTCGAACAAGGCGACGTGCACGCGACGCGGCTTGGCCTGCTGATCCAGCGCGCATGGAACCGCCAGCTTTCCGGCGACCTGATGGTCGTGCAGAGCGCGTACTCGCTGTTCACCAAGGCCACCAGCGGCTCCTCGCATGGCGCGCCGTATGCGTACGACACCAACGTGCCGCTGCTGCTGTACGGCGCGCCCTGGATCAAGCCGGGCGCGCGCCCCGAGTACGCGGAAGTGGTCGATATCGCGCCCACGCTGGCGCATCTGCTGCGCGTGCGCCCGCCCGCCGGGGCGGAGGGACGGGTGCTGGCGGAAGCCTTGCGCTAGATGGACGCCGGTTCCGTTTCGGGCTGAGGCAGGGCGGGGCGCAGGCGTTCGGAAAGCTCTTCGGCGCTGATCGGCGAGCCGAAATAGAAGCCCTGGAACAGCGTGCAGCCGTGGTAGGCGAGGAAGTCGCGCTGGTCCGTATCCTCGACGCCTTCCGCGATCACTTTCAGCTCCAGCGCCTTGGTCAGCGCGATGATGGTGCGCACGATGGCCGCGTCGTTCGCGTCGGTGGCCACGTTGTGGACGAAGGAACGGTCGATCTTCAATTCGTCGATCGGCAGCCGGCGCAAATAGGTCAGCGACGAGTATCCGACCCCGAAATCGTCCAGCGCGACCGCGATGCCGCGCTCCTTGAAGGCGATGATCTTTTCGGCGATCTCCGTGAAGCCGTGCAGCAGCGAGCTCTCGGTCAGCTCCAGCGTGATCAGGTGCGCCGGCGCGCCGGTGGCTGCGATCACGCGCATCACTTCGTCGACAAAATCCGGCTGCTGGATCTGGCGCGCGCTGACGTTGACGGACATGTGCAGGTGGGCCATGTGCGGCTGGCGCGACCACTGCACCAGCTGGCTGCAGGCAGCATGCATGGCCCAGCGGCCGATCGGCAGGATCAAGCCGGTCTCCTCGGCCAGCGTAATGAACTGCTCGGGCAGCACCAGCCCCTGGCCTCCCTGGTTCCAGCGCAGCAGTGCTTCCGCGCCCACCACGTCGCCCTTCAGGTTGACCTGCGGCTGGAAGTGCAGCACAAAGTCCTGCTGCAGCACGGCCAGGCGCAGTTCGTGCTCCAGCGCCGCGTGGGCCGCCACCAGGGTCTGCATGCGCGGCTCGAAGAAGCGGATCGCGTTGCGGCCCGCGCCCTTGGCTTCGTACATCGCCAGGTCGGCTCGCTTGAGCAGTTCGTCGATGTCATTGTGATGGTTGCCGAACAGGGCGACGCCGACGCTGGGGGTGCTGCGGTACTGGTGGCCGCCCAGCGTGTAGGGCAGGTTCAGGCGCTCCAGCACCTTCTGTCCCACCGCCTCGGCCATCACGGCGGAGCGTTCGAAGTCGGGATCCAGGTCTTCCAGCATGACTACGAATTCGTCCCCGCCCAGACGTGCCACCGTGTCGCCCTCGCGCACGCACATGGGCAGGCGCATGGCGACCTGGCGCAGCAGTTCGTCGCCCTTGTCGTGGCCGAGCGTGTCGTTGAGCGTCTTGAAATTATCCAGGTCGATGAACATCAGCGCCCCCTTCTTGCCGCTGCGGCTGGACTGCACCACCGCGTGGTGCAGCCGGTCCATCAGCAGGCGGCGGTTGGGTAGGCCGGTGAGGGGATCGTAGAAGGCCAGCTGCCGGATCTCGTCCTCGACCCGCTTCTGGGCGCTGATGTCGGTGTGGACGCCGACGTAGTTGGTCACTTTGCCGCTGTCGTCCTGGATGGCGGTGATGGTGGTCCAGCACGGGTATTCCTCGCCGCTCTTGCGCCGGTTCCACAGTTCGCCCTGCCACGAGCCGGCGCTGGCGATGCTGCGCCAGACGTCGGCAAAGAAGACGCTGTCGTGGCGGCCGGAGCCGAGCAGGCGCGGCTCCCTGCCGACGACTTCGTCGGCGGCATAGCCGGTGACCTGGGTGAACGCGCGGTTCACGCGCAGGATGCGGCGCTGGGCGTCCGTGATCATCATCGCTTCCTGCGAGTCGAAGGCCGTGGCGACGATGCGCAACTGGTCCTCGGCCCGCTTGGCGTCGGTAACATCGAGACCGATGGCCATCAGGCGCGTGGGCTGGCCCGAGTCGTCGCTCAGCGGTACCTTGGTCACGCGCAGCACGCGCGTGTCGCCGTGCGGGGTCGGCAGCTCGCGTTCGACACTGGCCTCCACCCGGCCGCTTTCCAGCACGCGGCGGTCCTGCGCCTCCAGTTCCACGGCCAGCTCGGGCGGGAACAGGTCATGGTCGGTCTTGCCGTAGTAGCTCTGGCGCGGCGCGCGCAGGAAAGTCTCGGCCGCCCGGTTGAAATATTCGAAACTGAGATCCCCGGCGCGCTTGACGACCACCGTGGCGGGCAGGTTTTCCACGATCGCGTCGAGCAGCTGGCGCGAATGGCGCAGGGCGGCGGTGCGCTCGTCCACCCGCTGCTCGAGCGTGAGATTGATCTCGCGCAGCTCTTCCGTGGCGCGGTCGCGCGCCGCGCGGCTTTGCTGCAGTTCGGTGCCCGCCATGCGCAGCGCTTCGGCGGCGCGCGCGGCCTCCGCGATGGACAGCGCCGGCGTGGGCAGTGGTTCGTTGCGGCCGATGGCTTCGGCGAGCGGCGCCAGGCGGCTCAGGGAGAGCGCGATCCGGCGCCCCGCCAGCGAGGCGATGAGCACACCGATTCCGAACAGCGCCACCGTGGCGGCGATATTCAGCAGCAGCGAACGGCGCAGGGGCGCCTCGATCGATTCTTGGGGCACGCCGATCGCGACCGACCAGCGCGTGCCGGACGACCGGTGGTAGATGGCGTAGACCGGCAGACCCTCCAGGGTTTGGACCAGTTCGCT
>DASRUW010000139.1:0-2172 GCA_035655255.1 Telluria sp.
TGAAGCCGGGCTATTCGCCCGCCAGCACCCGGATGCGCGAGCGCATCGGCGGCACTTCCTCCGGGTCGATGCGCACGTCCAGCAGGGTTGGGCCGCGGCGGCTGCAGATGGCCGGCATGTCGAGCGCCTGCAGGTCGGCCGGCGTGTGGATGGTGTGGGCGGACGCGCCCAGGGCGCGGGCCAGCATGGCGAAATCGGTGGGCGGCATGCGGCAGCCGAGCTGTTCCGCCCCGGCCAGGCGCTGCCCGTGGCGCACCATGCCCAGGGCGCCGTCATTGAGGACCACGAACACCACGCACAAGTGCTCGGCCACCGCGACCGACAGCTCCTGGCCGTTCATCAGCACGCTGCCATCCCCGGTGATGCAGACCACCGGCAGCCCAGGGTGGGCCAGCGCCGTGCCGATTGAGGCGCCGATCGCCCAGCCCATGGCCGCGAAGTTCATGGTCGTGCGCAGCCATCCTCCCGCCGTGTGGCGTTGTCCGGGCGCGCGGGCGCGCTCGCGGCTGGCCTGGCGCCGCTCGCCCATGCGCCGGTCCAGCGGCTGCAGGTAATGGGTGGCCCAGGCCGTGCTGTTGCCGGTGTCGGCCAGAAAGCGCGCCGTCGGCGGGAACATGCGCGACAGCTCGCGCATCAGACGCTGCGGCTTGATGGGACCGCTGTCGCTGTGCCAGGCGGCGCTGGCCGCGACCATACTGAGCGGGTCGAAGCGCGCGGCCGGCGCCGCGGCCGGGGCAGGGATGCCGGCCAGCAGACGCTGGAACACGGCCCGGATCGAGCCGCGCACGTGCAGGCAGGCCATGGGCGAGCGGCCGAGGCGCTCGGCGCTGTCGTCGATGTGCACCAAGCGGCCGTTCAGCAGGGCCGCCGACCAGCCGCCGGTGTTCCATTCGCCCAGGCTGGCGCCGGCCGCGATGATGAGGTCGACGCCGTCCGCGGCGAGCGCTTCCTCCGCCGAGCGGTGGCCGGCGAAGCCGAAGACGCCCCGGTACAGGGGGTGCTGGGGACTGACCAGGCCTTTGGCGTCGGGCGTGGTGACGAAGGGCGCGCCCGCCAGCGTGGCGAACTGCAGCACCGTTTCGATGCCGTCGGCGCAGGACGCGCCGATCACCAGCACGACCTGGCGTGCGTGCCGGATCCGGCCCTGGAGCAGGGCGAGAGCGTCGTCGTCGACCAACGCGAGGGGGCGCAGCAGGCAGCTCAGGTCGTAGGACGGAGCCGGCACCGGCGCGCGCTGGCGCAGGACGTCCGCCGGCAAGGACAGGTGAACCGGGCCGCGCGGCGCATGGCAGGCCAGCTCCAGCGCCATCGCGAGCTTCGCTTCAAGCTGGCGCGGATGCGACACCAGGGTGTTGTAGCGGGTGCAGTGCCGGAACATGCCGATCACGTCGATGCCGGTGCAGGAGGACTCCTGCAGCGGGTGGCGGCCGAAGGTAGGCAGGGCCGGCTGGCCGCTCAGCACTAGCAGCGGCACCTGGTTGTCGTAGGCGCTGGCGACCGCGGTGAGCAAATTGGTGGCGCCGGGGCCGGACGTGGACGCGCACACGCCGATCTTGCCGGTATCGCGCGCGTAGCCGTCGGCCATGAAGGCGGCGCCCGACTCGTGCCGCGCCAGCACGTGGCGCAGGCCGCCGCGCCGCTCGCTGCGCGCGAGCGCGTTGTACAGCGGTTCGATGGCACCGCCCGGCACCCCGAACACATATTCGACGCCCATCTGCTCCAGGTAGGCGACCAGCAGGTCGGCCAGGTCGGGACCGGCGCCGGCGCTGCTGGCGGTGGCAGGTTCGTTGGCGGGAAGCGGTGCGGCCGGGCCGGAAATGTCGAGGAACATGGGACCTCTCTGTCAGGACTGGTTCAGGGGAGACAAACAAGGCTGAGGCCGCCGTCGACGACGAGCTCTTCGCCCACCACGAAGGCGGCGGCGTCGGATGCCAGGAACAGGACGGCTTGGGCCACTTCGTCGGCGTGGGCCAGGCGGCCGGGCGGCATGCGCGCTTCCACCGTGCGGTGCACGGCGGCCAGTTGCTCCGGCGGCAGGCGCAGGCGGCGGAAGGCGCGGGTGTCGGTCGGCCCGGGACACACGGCGTTGATGCGGATGCCGCGTCCGATCAGGGCCAGCGCCAGCGACTGGACCAACGACCGTAGCGCGGCTTTGCTGGCGCCGTAGACGGC
>DASRUW010000140.1:0-3399 GCA_035655255.1 Telluria sp.
AAGTCGGCGATGCGCGCGATCATTTCCACAGGCTCCAGGGGGTCTGCATCCACAGGCCCACGACCGCGATCCACACCAGCGTCAGCGGAATGAACACCTTCCAGCCCAGGCGCATGATCTGGTCATAGCGGTAGCGCGGGAAGGTCGCCCGGGTCCAGATGAACAGCGTGCAGATCAGGAAGGTCTTCACGAACAGCCAGAAGAAACCGCCGAAGGCGCCGCCGAATTCCAGCAGCTTGATCGGCGCCGACCAGCCGCCCAGGAACATGACCGAACCGAGCACGCCGATCAGGATCATGTTGGCGTATTCGGCCAGGAAGAACAGCGCATAGGACATGCCGGAGTATTCCACCATGTGGCCGCCCACGATCTCGGACTCGCCTTCCACCACGTCGAACGGGTGGCGGTTGCATTCGGCCAGGCCGGAGACCAGGTAGATCACGAACACCGGCAGCAGCGGCAGCCAGTTCCAGGACAGGAAGTTCAGGCCCATGTCGGCCATCGAGCCCCTCTGCTGGGCCAGGGCGATGTCGGTGAAGTTCAGGGAACCGGACACCATCAGCACGATCACCAGCACGAAGCCCATCGCGATCTCGTACGAGACCATCTGGGCCGAGGCGCGCATCGCGCCCAGGAAGGAGTACTTCGAGTTCGACGACCAGCCGGCGATGATGAGGCCATACACCTCGATCGAGGTGATCGCCATCAGGAGCAGCAGGCCGGCGTTGACGTTGGCCAGCGCGGCCTGCGGGCCGAACGGCACCACCACCCAGGCGGCCAGCGCCGGGGCGATGGCCAGGATCGGACCGAGCACGAACAGCGAGCGGTTGGCGCGCTGCGGGACGATGATTTCCTTCATCAGGAACTTGAGCGCGTCCGCGATCGGCTGCAGGAAGCCGTTGGGGCCGACGCGGTTCGGGCCGATCCGGATCTGGATCCAGCCCAGCACGCGGCGCTCCCACAGGGTGAGGTAGGCCACGCAGCCCATCAGGGGCAGCATCACGACGATGATCTTGACCAGGGTCCAGACCAGGGCCCACAGGCCCGGGCCCATCAGGGCGGTGCCCTGGGTGGAGAGGTTGGTGATGAAGTCCTGCATTACTTGCCCTCCCCTGCTTTTTCAACCGAGATCGCGCCGAACATCGCGCCCAGCGCGGCCACGCTGGCGTGGGCGGCCGGCACGCGCACCACGTTGGCCGGCAGGGCCGGATCGATGGCGGCGGGCAGGATGGCGGAGCCGGCACCCTGGGTGACCTTGACGGCGTCGCCGGTCTGGACGCCCAGCTTGGCGGCCAGGTCGGCCGGCAGCGTGGCGACCGGCGGCTGGCCGTCGGCGGTGCGCAGCAAGGGCTCGGAACGGCGCGCGATGGCGTCGGCGAAGTAGATCGGCACGTCGGCGTAGCGCTCCAGCGCTGCGGCGCCACGGGTGGCGGCCTGCGGAGCGGCGTAGGACTGGTTCTGCAGGCGCGCCGACAGGTCGCCGCTGGCGGCGCCGATCACTTCGTCGCGCACGGCTTCGGAGGTCTCGTAGTCGAAGCCTTCCAGCGCCAGCAGGTTGCCCAGCACGCGCAGGACCTTCCAGCCCGGACGGGCGTCGCCGAGCGGCTTGCAGGTGCCGTTGAAGCTTTGGGCGCGGCCTTCGCAGTTGACGAAGGTGCCCGAGGTTTCCGAGAACGGGGCGATCGGCAGCAGCACGTCGGCGTAGTCGGCGCCGTGCTTGAAGGCGGACAGCACCACGACCATCTCGGCGCCGTCCAGCGCGGCCCGGGCCTGCTGCGGGTTGGCGCTGTCGAGTTCCGGCTCGGCGTTGAAGACGACGTAGGCTTTCTTCGGCGCGGAGAACAGCTCCCCGCCCTTCTTGGACGTGGCGCCCGCGATATGGCCGCCGACCGTGTTGGCGGCCTCGGTCAGGTAGCCGAACTTGGCGCCGGTCTGGGACGCGATCCACTGGGCCGCGGCGGCGATGGCCGAATACTGCGGGTGGTGGGTGACGGCGTTACCCAGGAACACAGCCCCGCCCTCGCCCGCGATCGCGGTGGCGAGCGCCTTGGCCTGGTCGGAGGCTTGCACGTTCTCGTAGCCGGCCGGGGCGGCGATGCCCTTGACCGCGGCCAGCGCCACGATCACTTCGGACAGCGCGCCGAGCCAGTCGGACGGGGCGGCCACCATGCGGGCGGCGATCGGCATCAGCTGCTCGTCGGCGGTGGCGCCCAGCAGCGCGATCTTCATGCCGTGCTTGGCGCAGCCGCGCAGGCGGGTGGCCAGCAGCGGATGGTCCTTGCGCAGGTTGGAGCCGATCACGAAGGCGGAGGACAGGCCGTTGACCTCGGCGATCTTCATGCCGAGCCAGGGCTTGACCGTGCCGTCCAGCGCGAAGTCGCTCTGGCGCAGGCGGAAGTCGATGTGCTCCGAGCCGAGGCCGCGGGTGATCTTGTTCAGCAGGTGCAGCTCTTCCAGCGTGGAGTGCGCGGTGGCCACGGTGGCGATGGCGTCGGCGCCATGCTCGTGGCGGATGTTGCGCAGGCCGTGGGCCACGTATTCCAGCGCGGTCTGCCAGTCGGTTTCCTGCCACTGGCCGCCCTGCTTGACCATCGGGCGGGTCAGGCGCTCGTCGGTGGCCAGGGCCTCGTACGAGAAGCGGTCCTTGTCCGAGATCCAGCATTCGTTGACGTCTTCGTTCTCCAGCGGCAGCACGCGCATGACCTGGCCGCCCTTGACCTGGACGATCAGGTTGGAGCCGAGCGAATCGTGGGGCGCGACCGACTTGCGGCGCGACAGTTCCCAGGCGCGGGCCGTGTAGCGGAAGGGCTTGGAGGTGAGCGCGCCGACCGGGCACAAGTCGATCATGTTGCCCGACACTTCGGAGTCGACGGTCTTGCCGACGAAGGTGGTGATCTCCGAGTGCTCGCCGCGGCCCAGCATGCCGAATTCCATCACGCCGGCCACTTCCTGGCCGAAGCGCACGCAGCGGGTGCACTGGATGCAGCGGGTCATCTCTTCCATCGAGATGAGCGGGCCGGCGTCCTTCGGCGCCACCACGCGCTTTTCTTCCTGGTAGCGCGAGTTGCCGTTGCCGTAGCCGACCGCCAGGTCCTGCAGCTGGCATTCGCCGGCCTGGTCGCAGATCGGGCAGTCCAGCGGGTGGTTAATCAGCAGGAATTCCATCACGGAGCGCTGGGCCTGCACGGCCCGGTCCGAGGCGGTCTTCACGATCATGCCGGCCGTGACCGGGGTGGCGCAGGCCGGCAGCGGCTTGGGCGCCTTCTCGACCTCGACCAGGCACATGCGGCAGTTGGCCGCGATCGACAGCTTCTTGTGGTAGCAGAAGTGCGGGATGTAGGTGCCAAGCTTGTTGGCCGCATCCATCACCATGGAACCCGGCGGGACCTCGACCTTCTT
>DASRUW010000141.1:0-6978 GCA_035655255.1 Telluria sp.
CCCTTTTCCTAAAGGAGAGGGAAAGGGTAAGAAGAGGCACAATGAGATCAAGACTTCATCGTGCCGGAGGAATAGTGTCAGCTTTGCATCAGCTTGCGGTGCCGCTGCACGCTCATCAATATGCCCGCGCCCAAGCCGAGCGTCACCAGCGCGGTGCCGCCATAACTCATGAACGGCAACGGCACGCCGACCACTGGCAGGATGCCGCTGACCATGCCCATGTTGACGAAAGCATAGGTAAAAAAGATCAGCGTGATGGCGCCGGCCAGCAACCGCGTGAAAAAACTCGGTGCGTTGGCGGCAATGATCAGGCCGCGGCCGATCAGCATCAGATAGAGCAGCAGCAGCACGCCGTTGCCGATCAGGCCGAATTCTTCCGAATACACCGCGAAGATGAAGTCGGTGGTGCGTTCCGGGATGAATTCGAGGTGGGCCTGGGTACCGTGCAGCCAGCCCTTGCCGGTCACGCCGCCGGAACCGACCGCGATGGTGGACTGGATGATGTGAAAGCCCTTGCCCAGCGGGTCGGTGGTCGGGTCGATCAGGGTCTTCACGCGCTCGCGCTGGTAGTCGTGCAGCATCGACCAGACCACCGGCAGGCTGGCCGCGCCGGCCAGGAACAACCCGATCAGGGTGCGCCAGGACAGCCCGGCCAGGAAGATCACGTAGAAGCCGGCCGCCATCACCAGCAGGGCCGTGCCCAGGTCCGGCTGCTTGGCGATCAGGCCGACCGGAATCACCAGCAGGACGGCGGCGACGAGGAAGGTGGACCAGCGCAGCACGCCCTCCTTGTGCTGGAAGTACCAGGCCAGCATCAGGGGCATGGCGATCTTCATGATCTCGGACGGCTGGAAGTCCACGCCCACGTGCAGCCAGCGGCGCGCGCCCTTCTTCACGGTCCCGAACAGGAACACCGCCACCAGCAGCGCCACCCCGAAGGTGTACACCGGCACGGCGAGCCGCAACAGCGTCTGCGGCGGGATCAGGGCGGCCACCCACATGAAGACGAAGGCGACCAGGATGTTGCGGATCTGACCCTCCACGCGGCCGGGGAAGTCGATACCGGCCGAATACAGGCACACCAGGCCGGTCGACAGCAGCAGGAACAGGAACAGCGCCAGCGGCCCGTCGAACACCGTGAAGTAGGGCCGCAGGCGGCGCCAGAGCGAACGTCGTTCGTGGATATGCATGCCTACTCCTTGTTCCCCGGCGTTTCGCCGCCCGGCGGGTGCGTGGCCATGCCGGCTTCGGCGCGTGCCTCTTCGGCGGGGATGGTCTCGATGTCGCCCTTCGGCGCCGGCGGCGGCGCGTCCTTCGCGGTCGGCCGCTTGCCGAGCAGGTAGTAGTCGAAGGCCTTGCGCACGATCGGCGCGGCGAACTCGGAACCGAAGCCGGTGTTTTCCACCACCACCGCGATCGCGATCCGGGGCTTGTCGGCCGGCGCGAAAGCGATGAACAGCGCGTTGTCGCGCAGGTGCGAGGCGATGGTCTTGGCGTTGTACTTCTCGTTGGCCTTGATGCCGACCACCTGCGCCGTGCCGGTCTTGCCGGCCGAGATGTAGCCGGCGCCGAGGAAGGGCCGGTAGCCGGTGCCGCCCGGCTCCGTGTTCACGCCGACCATCGCGCGCTTCACGAAATCGATGTTCTCCTGCTTGAGCGGAATGCGCCCGCTCTCCTTCGGCACCGTGAGCGTGCGGGCGCGGGTCGCGCCGTCCTCGATGATCTTGACCAGGTGCGGCTTCATCACGACGCCGTCGTTGGCGAGCGTGGCCACCGCGTGCGCCAGCTGCAGCGGGGTGTAGTTGTTGTAGCCCTGGCCGATGCTGACCGAGACGGTGTCGCCGCCCTGCCATTTCTGCATGCCCCGGTCCTTCTTGAAGCGGTCGCGCTTCCAGTCCTGCGACGGCAGCACGCCGGCCTTCTCGTGTTCGAGGTCGATGCCGGTCAGCTGCCCGAACCCGAATTGCTGCATGAAGTCGTGGATGCGGTCGATCCCCATCTCGTAGCCGAGCTGGTAGTAGAAGGTGTCGCACGAGATCACGATCGAGCGGTACAGGTCGACGTAGCCGTGGTCCGGCTTATCGTCGCGGAACTTGTGCCCGCCCAACATGAAGTAGCCGGGGTCGTGGAAGCCCGAGGCGGGGGTGCGAAAGCCCAGTTCCAGCGCGGCCAGCGCCATGTAGGGCTTGAAGGTCGAACCGGGCGGATAGGTGCCGGACAGCGGGCGGTTCACCATCGGCCGGTCGGTCGAGGTATTGAGCTCGTTCCAGTTCTGGGCGTCGATGCCGTCCACGAACAGGTTGGGGTCGTAGCCGGGCTTGGAAACGTAGGCCAGGATGTCGCCGGTGGACGGCTCGATCGCCACCAAGGCGCCCTTGAATTCGCCGAAAGCCTCCTCGATCACCTTCTGCAGCTCGATGTCGACCGAGAGAATCAGGTTGCTGCCCGGCGTGGCGGGGGTGCGCGACAGGGTGCGGATGGCGCGTCCGCCGGCGGACTTCTCCACCTCCTCATAGCCGGTCTGGCCATGCAGGACCTTCTCGTAGCTCTTCTCCAGGCCTTCCTTGCCGATATGGTCGGTGCCGTTGTAGTTGGCCTCGTCCTCGGTGCCGTCGAATGCCTTGGCCTCGGCCTGGTTGATGCGGCCGATGTAGCCGATCACGTGCGAAGCCACTTCGCCCAGCGGGTATTGGCGGAACAGGCGCGCCTGCACCTCCACGCCGGGAAAGCGGAAGCGCTGCGCCGTGAAGCGGGCCACCTCGTCGTCGGTCAGGCGGGTGCGGATCGGGACGCTCTCGAAGTTGCGCGTCTCCTCCAGCAGGCGCTTGAAACGCTTGCGGTCCTTGGCGTCGATCTCGACCAGCTTGGCCAGTTCGTCGATCACGGAGTCCATGCTGTTCTGCAGCTTGGACGGGGTGATCTCCAGCGTGTAGGCCGAGTAGTTGCGGGCCAGGATCACGCCATTGCGGTCCAGGATCAGGCCGCGGTTGGGGACGACGGGGACGATCGCGATGCGGTTGTCCTCGGCCAGCGCGGCGTAGTCGTTGTGCTTGATCACCTGCAGCCACACGAAGCGCGCGACCAGCAGGCCAAAGCAGACGAACACGAACAGGCCGACCGCGGTCAGCCGCGTGCGGAACATGTGCAGTTCCCGTTCGTTATCGTGAAGTCCGGTCATGCTGGGGAAACGTCAGATCGGGCGGGTGTGGTCTTTGTCGACCGCACGGCGCTGCGGCGCCAGCAGCAGCACGTGGATCACCGGCCACAGGGCCATGGCGACCACGCTGTCGACAAAACTGAGCCAGCCGGGGAACTTCCCGGACACCATCAGGCGCACCACCGACTGGATGGCCTGGGTGGCCAGCAGCAGCGGGAAGACCTGCAGCGCCTGGGTCATCACCGGGAACCACAGCACGCGGCGGTGGATCATGATGGCGAAGTAGGACAGCAGGGTGTAGGCCAGCGCGTTCTCGCCCAGGAGGGTCGCTTCGTGCACGTCCATCAGCAGGCCCATGACGAAGGCGACGCCGATGCCGACCTTGCGCGGCTGGTGAATCCCCCAGAACATCAGCACCAGGGCCACGAAGTCGGGCGTGCCGATCCAGTGCCCCCAGGGCAGGAGATTCAGCATGAAGGCGCCGATCAGGCTGAACGCGATGAACAGCGGACTGACCGGCAGCAGGATGTAGTGCGGACGGTTCACTGGCCAGGTCCTTTCGCGGGCGCTGCCGGGGCCGGGCGCGCCGGCGCGCGGTTGGCGGGGGACTGCGCGGCGGTTTGCGGTTTCGTCAGGGGCGCCTGCGCGACGGCGCCGGGCGGCTGCACGCCGGCCTGCGGCTTCGGCGCTGGCGTCGCCGCGCCCGCCGGCGGCTGCGTGGCCGTTTGCGGTTTATTCGGGGACGGCTGGGCGCCCGTGGCCGACGGCATGGATGGCTGGGGGGCCGGCGCCAGCGCGGCCGGCGGAAGCAACGGCGTGCGGCTGGCGGCATCCGGAACCGTGGACGGCGGCGGTGCGGTGAGCGGCGCCATCTTCGGCAAGGACTTGCCCTTGGCGCTCTTCGCGTCCTCCTCGGCCGCGGGACCCGGGCGCGGCGCCAGCGGCGGCTGTTCAAGCAGGACCAGGAGCTGGCGGTAGCGGTCCACGCCGGCCAGGGGCTGGCAGATCACGCGGCCGAAGGCGCCGGCGGCACTTTCCACCTGCACCACCTTGGCCACCGCCAGGCCGGCCGGATAGACCCCGTCCAGGCCGGAGGTGATCAGGATGTCGCCGATCTGGATGTCCGCGTTCGGCGCCACGAAGCGCAGATCGAGCTGGCCGGACTGGCCGCGGCCGTAGGCCACGCTGCGCAGGCCGCTGCGCAGCACCTGCACCGGGATGGCCTGTTCCTTGTCGGTCAGGAGGGTCACTTCGGAAGTGAACGGGAACACGCGCGTCACCTGGCCCACGACGCCGCTGCCGTCGACGACAGGAAGGCCGAGCACCACGCTGTCGCGCGCGCCGCGGTCCAGGACGATCTTGCGCGAGGCCGGGTCGCGGGCGTCGTACAGGATCTCGCTCATGAGCGACTTGACGGGCACGTGCTCTTTGGCTCCCATCAGGCGGCGCAGCTGGGCGTTTTCGCTGACCTCCATCTGGGCCTGCTGCAGGACCTGGGCGGCCACCAGCTGCTGGCGCTTCAGGTCGCGCACTTCCTTCTGCAGTTCGGACAGGGAGGTGAAGTAGTTGCCGACGCTGACCAGGGCGTCGCGCGGCCACAGGGCCGCCATCTGCAGCGGGTACAGCACGGTGCCGGCCACCTGGCGCACCACGGCCAGCGCGTGCAGGCGGGAGTCGGCCATCAGCAGCGCCACGGAAAGCAGGGCGAAAAACGTGACCTTCACCCGGGCGGGAGCACCTTGCTTGAATAGTGGCGGCGGACTGTATTCCATGTATGACGCGTGCGGCCGCGCGCCCGGGATGGGCGCGGCAGCCGGTGTTGCCTGTTACTCGTACGAGAAGATCGAGCCCAGCTTGTCCATGCGTTCCAGCGCCATGCCCGAGCCGCGCACCACGCAGGTCAGCGGATCCTCGGCCACCAGCACCGGCAGGCCCGTCTCTTCCATCAGCAGGCGGTCCAGGTCGCGCAGGAGGGCGCCGCCGCCGGTGAGCATCATGCCCTTCTCGGCGATGTCCGCGCCCAGTTCCGGCGGGGTCTGTTCCAGCGCGTTCTTGACGGCGGAGACGATGTTGTTCAGCGGGTCGGTCAGCGCCTCCAGGATCTCGTTGGACGAAATCGTGAACGAGCGCGGAATGCCTTCGGACAGGTTGCGGCCCTTGACTTCCATCTCCTTGACTTCGGAGCCGGGGAAGGCGGAGCCGATGGCCTTCTTGATCGCTTCGGCGGTCTGCTCGCCGATCAGCATGCCGTAGTTACGGCGGATGTAGTTGACGATGGCCTCGTCGAACTTGTCGCCGCCGACCCGCACCGAGCCTTTGTAGACCATGCCGCCCAGCGAGATGATGCCCACCTCGGTGGTGCCGCCGCCGATGTCCACCACCATCGAGCCGGTGGCGTCCGAGACCGGCAGGCCGGCGCCGATGGCGGCCGCCATCGGCTCTTCGATCAGGTAGACCTGCGAGGCGCCCGCGCCGAGGGCCGATTCGCGGATCGCGCGGCGCTCCACCTGGGTCGAGCCGCAGGGCACGCAGATGATGATGCGCGGCGAAGGGCGGAAGAATTTGGAGTCGTGCACCATGCGGATAAACTGCTTGAGCATCTGCTCGGTGACGGTGAAGTCCGCGATCACGCCATCCTTCATCGGGCGGATCGCTTCGATATTGCCGGGCACTTTGCCCAGCATCTGCTTGGCTTCCTTGCCGACGGCCTGGATGGTCTTCTTGCCGTTCGGGCCGCCCTCCTGGCGGATGGCCACGACGGACGGCTCGTCCAGCACGATGCCCAGGCCGCGCACGTAGATCAGGGTGTTGGCGGTGCCCAGGTCGATCGCCAGGTCGTTCGAAAAGTAGCTGCGTAGAGAACCAAACATGTACTTGTATCCCAGTAGGCGCTTGCAGTGCGCGATAAACGAAAGCTCCGGCCGGCCCTGATGGCCCGCCGGTGACGGTCTTGTTAGTATTCTGGTTACGGCTTCACTGCCGCATTAGCCCGTCATTCTACCTTATAATTCCCAGCTTATTGACGCGAAACCGGACCGAAATCCACCTCTTTTCAGCAGCTGATTTCGACCGCCTTTGGCATTTGATCCACTTTCGAACGCGCGGCCTTGGCGCCGCGCCAACAGCCATGTCCCTGACACTCGCAGACGTTAAACGTATCGCCAACCTCGCCCAGCTCGACATGGACGAGGCCCACGCCGAAACCGCCCTGGCCGAGCTCAATGGCATCTTCGCCCTCGCCGAGCAGATGCAGGCCGTGGACACCACGGGCGTGGAGCCCCTGTCGCAGCCCCTGGCCGCGGTGCTGGACAACCTGTCCCTGCGCCTGCGCGAGGACGTCGTCACCGAGGAGAACCGCCGCGACGACTACCAGCAGCCGGCGCCCGCTACCCAGGACGGCCTGTACCTCGTTCCGAAAGTCATCGAATAAGGCTCCACCATGCATAGCAAAACACTCAAGGAACTGGCGGCCCTGCTGCGCGCCAAAGAGGTGTCGTCGGTCGAACTGACCCGCCACTACCTGGACCGCATCGCGGCCTCGGACCTGAACGCCTTCCTGCACGTGGACGAGGAGCTGTCGCTGGCCCAGGCCCGCGCGGCCGATGCCGCCATCGCGGCCGGCACCGGCGGCGCCCTGGCCGGCGTGCCGATCGCGCACAAGGACATCTTCGTCACCCGCGACTGGCGCTCCACCGCCGGCTCGAAGATGCTGGGCAACTACGTCAGCCCCTTCGACGCGACCGTCGTGACCAACCTGGCCAAGGCCGGCATGGTCCACCTGGGCAAGTTGAACTGCGACGAATTCGCGATGGGCTCCTCGA
>DASRUW010000142.1:0-25127 GCA_035655255.1 Telluria sp.
CGGGCGCCAACGCTGGCAGCACAAAGAGCACGGCGCCTAACGCGCACGCGCGCCGGGGCGGGGCAGGGGGCCTCGTCCCGGTAGCTGGCATAATGGATTACATGGCCAGCATTTCTCCCATCGACATCCCTACGGAACGCCTCCGTCTGCGCTTCCTGACCCCCGCCGACGCGCCCGCCCAGTTCGTCCTGTTCTCCGATCCGCAAGTCATGCGCTACGGCGCCAGCCCGCCCTGGACCGATATGCGCCAGGCGCACCGGCAGATCGAGCAGACCCTGGAAGACTATGCCAGCGGCAAGGCAGCGCGCCTGGCGGTCGAGCTGCGCGGCGAGTTGATCGGCAACGTCTCGCTCTACGACCTGGACGCCCAGAACCGCCGCTGCGACCTGGGCTACTTTCTGTCGCCCGCGCACCAGGGCCGGGGCTACATGAGCGAGGCGCTGCGCGCCGCGTTCGGCCTGGCCTTCGACGGCTGGGATTTGAACCGCATCGAGGCCGACGTCGATCCACGCAACGCGGCGTCGATCCAGCTGCTGGAGCGGCTGGGCTTCCAGCGCGAGGGCTATATGCCGGAGCGCTGGATCGTCAACGGGGAAATCTGCGATACCGCTTTCTATGGCCTGCTCAGGAAGCGCTGGCAGCAGATGGCTCGCTGAGCAGCTGACCCAGCATAGCGCCCAGCCGCAGATCGTCGAGATGACCGAAGCGCCGCAGGCGCAGGCGTCCCTGCCGGTCGAACAGGACGGTGGTCGGGGTGCCCGGCAGCTGCAGCGCGCGCATCGTGCGCGGCACGGGATGGTCAAGGCTGGCTGCGTCGACGGCGATCGGGAAGCTGAGCTGGTGTTCGGTGACGAAATCGCGCAGGCGCTCGGGGGCCGCTTCGGCGTGGTTTTCGAACACGCTGTGCAGGCCGATGACGGCGACTTCATCCTCGCGGAAGCTGGCGCGCACGCGCTGGGCCTGGGGCACGGCCTGGATCACGCAGCCGGGGCAATGCATCTGGAACGCGAGCAGCAGGACGATGCGGCCGCGCAGGGAGGAGAGCTCGAGCGGCCCGGGGGTGTTGAGCCACTCGCTGGCATGGATCTGGACGGACATGATGGGCGCATTATGCGCCGCCCCGGGCGGGGCGAGTTACCTGTCCGTCCAGCTTTGCTACCTTAGAACTTGAACGATACGCCGGCGCTCAGGTTGGTGGTGTCGCTGGTCGGACGCTGCAGTTCGATGCGGGCCGATACGGCCGGGGTGAAATCGTAGCCCACGCCCAGGCCATACAGGCCGCCGGAGGTGTTGCCATTGCCGTGGTTGCCGCCGTAGCTGGCGTTCACGTCCAGGTAGTTGTAGCCGAGGCGGCCGTAGACGTGGAAGCCGTTGCTCAGCGGCAGGCGGGCGATCAGCGACAGGGCGGCCTGGTCGGTCTTGACGTCCACGCCGTACATCGTCAGGTCGCCCATGCGGCGCAGACCCAGTTCGGCCGAGAAGTTTTCCTGGAACTGGTAGCCGCCGTAGACGCCGTAGCTGGTCTTGTTGCCCGAGATGCCTTGGAATTTGGTGGCGCCGACGTCGGCGCCGATGTAGAACTGCTCCGCCGCGGCGGTGTGGGAAACGGCTGCGAACAGGGCGGCAATTGCGACTTTCTTGAACATAAATCAGCCTAAATAAAAAAGAAGCCGGCCGTCTTTACGGCCGGGAGGGCTGGCATTATAGGCAAGAATTTTCAATTCGGCAATGTCAGGTCCGACCTAGCAGTTCTGATGGGTTTGCACTCAGGCATCTTGTTTTGGCCCCGGCCGCTCACCTAGACTCCCCTGCTGAGTTTCATGATCTGCATCAAGGCGCCAGCCTGGTGCGGTAGCTATGGCGCCTTGGCGGTTCCGCCCGCGCGGCGGGACGAGCCTCGGCTTGTTCATGTGGTCCAACAGGCATGGGAGCATCCCTCGATGGCAGCGCAAACCACCCCAGGCGTATATATCAATGAAATCGACGGCTTTTCCAGTTCCGTCGTCGCGGTCGCCACGGCGATCCCGGTTTTCATTGGTTACACCGAATACGCCAAGAACGGCAACCAGAACCTGACCAACGTACCGACCTTCGTGTCGTCGATGGCCGAGTTCCAGCAGTACTTCGCCGCCCCCAACTCCACCACCGGCGGCGCTCCGCAGCCCAAGTTCAAGTACGCGACCAACACGACGACCACGCCGCCCTGCCTGTTCGACAGCACGGCCATGCGCTTCAACCTGTACTACGGCATGCAGCTGTTCTTCAACAACGGCGGCGGCAATTGCTACATCCTGTCGATCGGCAGCTACACCACCGCGATGGCCAATGGCGTGTCGCAGGCCGACTACGGGCAGGTATGGAGCGCGCTGGAGCAGGTCGCCGATCCGACCATGGTGGTGATGCCGGACGCGGTGCTGCTCAGCGCCGCGGACTGGGAATCCGTGTCCAAGGCCGCCCTCATGCACTGCAATCTGATGCAGAACCGCGTCGCCATCTTCGACGTGCAGAATGGTTGGTATCCGCCGGACCACTCGAACAACGACCCGGTGCAAGGTTCGGACGGCGAGACCGGCTTCTACTCGATCGCGGGCCTGGGCGAGGACTTCGACAAGTACGGCGTGGCCTACTACCCGTGGATCAACACCAACATCGTCCCGCAGAACACGATCGACTACACCTGGCTCACGTCGGACACGCTGGCGACCTTCGTCACGGACCTGCAGAACGAGGCGCCGACCCTGTTCCCGCCGATTAACAGCCAGCCCAACCCCAAGCTGGCCCCGTACCTGAACGTGATCGGCCAGATCACCGTGCCGCCGCCGACCTCGGCCAGCGACCCGACCGGCGCCATCACGCTCAACACGGTGAACAAGCAGATGCAGACGATCTCGCCGCTGTACCTGCAGACCATGAGCGACATCGCCTCCAGCGTCAACCTCATGCCGACCAGCAGCGCGATGGCGGGCGTGTACACCCGCAACGACAACACCTTCGGCGTGTTCCAGTCTCCGGCCAACACCACCATCATCAACGCGGTGTCGCCGGCGGTGAACATCTCGGACTCGCAGCAGGGCGACCTGAACGTGCCGCTGAACGGCCTGGCGCTGAACGTGATCCGCACCTTCCCGAACTACGGGCTGCTGGTGTGGGGCGCGCGCACCCTGGCCGGCAACAGCGACGACTGGCGCTACGTGAGCGTGCGCCGCACCATGATCTTCCTCGAACAGTCGATCAAGTATGCGATGCAGGCCTACGTGTTCCAGCCGAACACGGACATCACCTGGGTGGCGGTGGCCAGCACCATCAACAACTTCCTGAACCAGCAGTGGAAGTCGGGCGCGCTGGCGGGTTCGAAGCCGACCGACGCGTATTCGGTCGCGGTCGGCCTGGGCGCCACCATGACGGGGGAGGACATCCTCCAGGGCTTCATGCGCGTGACGGTGAAGGTGGCGGTGACCCACCCGGCCGAATTCATCGTGCTGACCTTCCAGCAGCAAATGCAGGCTTCCTGATTAACCGAGTAAGGAGACACCAACATGGCAGGCGAAACCCAAGATCCGTCGATTTGGCCACTACCAAAGTTCCAGTTCTCGGTGACGATGAACGGCCAGACGGTCTCGTTCCAGGAAGTGACCGGTCTCGATATCGAGGCCCAGATCATCGAATACCGCGCCGGCGACTCGAAGAACTGGTCCACGGTGAAGATGCCGGGCATCCGCAAGTTCGGCAACGTCACGCTCAAGAAGGGCATCTTCGTGCATGACAACCGCTTCTGGACCTGGTTCAGCACCATCCAGATGAACACCGTGGCGCGCACCCCGATGACGATCTCGCTGCTCGACCAGACCGGCAAGACCACCATGGTCTGGACCCTGGCCAATGCGTGGCCGACCAAGATCACCGGCACCGACCTCAAGGCGGACGGCAACGAGGTCGCGGTCGAGACCATCGAAGTGGCGCACGAAGGGCTGACCATCGCCAATCCGTGACGCGTAGGTCGGCATGGGCAGCTACTACCCCCCGGTCAGCTTCTACTTCACGGTCAACCTGGTCGGCCTTGGCAGCGACGGCGACTCGAGCTTCCTGGAAGTGCAGGGCTTGAGCGCCGAGCGCGAGGTCCAGGAACTGAAGGAAGGCGGCGAGAACACGTTCACGCACCGCCTGCCAGGACCCGCCAAGTACGGGAACCTGATCCTCAAGCGCGGGGTGCTGCTGCCCAATTCCGGCCTGGCCACCTGGTGCAAGGGCGTGCTGGAGTCGAACTTCGACACGCCGATCCAGCCGAACAACCTGGTCCTGTCGCTGCTGAACGCGAGCGGGGCGGCGCTGATGAACTGGCAGTTCACCAATGCCTGGCCGGTCAAGTGGACGGTGTCGGACATGAGCGCCGAGAAGAACGAAATCGCCATCGAGACGATCGAACTGGCGTATTCCTATTTCGTCAAAGCGCCGGGGGCCGCCCCGGCGTCCTGAAGGAGCGCGGCAATGGCACTCGAAGTACGCGAACTCGTGATCAAGGCCAGCGTGCGGCCACCCGCGCAGCAGCCGGCCCAGGGCGACACGGCGGCGCAGCTGGCCCAGCTCAAACGCGAACTGGTGCGCGAATGCGTGGCGCGCGTGCTGGACGAACTGGCGCAGGCGGAGCAGCGCTGACATGACGCTCAAGAAGCTGTCCATCGTCGCCTATTCCGATTCCGGGTTCACCCAGAACGTCGGCACCTACACGCTGCAGATCAACCCGGCGACCTACAAGCAGACCCACACCACGCAGTACACCAAGAACGACGCCACCGACGCCGCCGGCGTGACGACCAAGTTCTACACGCTCGATCCGCAGCGCGTGACGTTCGAGTTCCACCTGGACGCGACCGGCGTGGTGCAGCCGGCCATCACCAGCGTGTCCGACGAGATCAGCAAGTTCAAGACGGTTGCGTATTCGTACAACGGCAGCATTCACAGCCCCAATTACCTGGAACTGGTGTGGGGCGCGGGTGCGCAGTTCAACTGCCGCCTGGTGAACCTGGATATCGACTACCTCCTGTTCCGCTCCGACGGCACGCCGATCCGCGCCAAGTTGAACGTCACTTTCGAACAGTACCTGTCGCCGACCCAGATCCAGCAAGGCGCGAACAAGAGCTCCCCGGACCTGACCCACGCGCGCGTGGTGGTGGCGGGCGACACGCTGCCGGCCATGTGCGCCCGGATCTACGGCGACAGCAAGTACTACCTCGGAGTGGCCGCCTACAACGGCCTGACCAACTTCCGCAAGCTCGCGCCGGGGCGCACGCTGTATTTCCCGCCGCTGGAGAAGTAAATGCCGCCCGTTTCGCCATTAAGCAGTCAAACCGACGACGTTTCGTTCACCGTGCTGGCCAACGGCGCGCCGGTGCCGGGCACCTACGAGTTCGCGCGCATCCGCGTGCTCAAGCAGGTCAACCGCATCGCCAGCGCGCGCCTGGAGCTGTACGACGGCAGCCTGTCCTCCGAGGGCTTCCAGATCAGCTCCTCCAGCGTGCTGGTGCCGGGGGTGAAGATCGCCATCTCCGCCGGCTACCACGGCCAGGTCGGCACCATCTTCGAGGGCATCGTCGTGCGCCATGCGATCCAGGTCCGGGCGGACGGCAATTCCTACCTTGTCGTCACCTGCTTCGACGAGGCGATCAAGCTCACCGTGGGACGCAAGAGCGGCTACCTGGGCAAGTCCGACAGCGACGCGCTCACCAAGATCATCAGTGACGCCGGCCTCACCGCCGACGTGACGTCCACCACGGCGGTGCACGACGAGATCGTGCGCTATTACGCCACCGACTGGGACTTCCTGGTGGCGCGCGCCGAGGTCAATGGCCAGATCGTGCTGGTCGACGACGGCAAGGTGACCGTGCAGGCTCCGCAGGTGAGCGGCTCGCCCCAACTGGTGATCACCTACGGCGACGCGCTGTACGAAATCCAGGCGGAGATGGACGCGAGCCTGCAGCTGTCGTCCGTCAACTGCAACGGCTGGGACTACGCGAACCAGCAGCTGGCCAGCGGCGCTTCCAGCGAGCCGTCCGTGAACGAGCAGGGCAACCTCAGTGGCGCGACGCTCGCTTCGGTGCTGAACGTCGGCGCGGTCGGGCTGCAAAGCACGGTGCCCGGACCGGCCGCGGAGCTGACGGGATGGGCCAACGCGCAGCTGCTCAAGTCGCGCATGGCCAAGATCCGCGGGCGCGTGTCCTTCCGCGGCAACGCCAGTCCCAAGCCGGGCGCCCTGATCGAAATCGCGGGCTGCGGCGACCGCTTCAACGGCAACGCCTTCATGTCGAGCGTGCAGCACACCATCGAGCGCGGAAACTGGAGCACGGAAGTGGGCATGGGCCTGTCGCCGCGCTGGTTCGTCGAGGAGACCGAGGCCGTGGAGGCCCCGCGCGCGTCCGGCCTGCTGCCCGGCGTGGCGGGCCTCGTGACCGGCACCGTCAAGCAGATCGACCAGGACCCGGACGGCGAGACGCGGGTGCAGGTGGAGATCCCCGTCATCGCCACCAACGGCGACTTCATCTGGGCGCGCCTGGCCACCGGCTACGCGACCAAGCAGGCCGGCATCTACTTCATCCCGGAGGTGGGCGACGAGGTGCTGCTCGGCTTCCTGAACGACGACCCGCGCTATCCCGTGGTGCTGGGCAGCCTGTACAACGCCCAGGCCCACACGGCGCCGTTCACGCCCGACCAGCAGAACACCTACAAGGCGATCGTCACCAAGAACCAGCTCAAGATCACGCTGGACGACGTGAACAAGATCGCGGTGGTGCGCACGCCCGGCGGGCAGGTCCTGACCCTGAGCGACCAGGACAACTCGATCAAGCTGGAGGACTCGAACAAGAACACGATCACGATGAATTCCTCGGGTATCACCCTGGACAGCTGCGCCGCGATCACGATGACGGCCAAGACCAACATCAACCTGACGGCCAACGCCAACATCGCGCTCAAGGCCGACAGCCAGCTCACCGCCAATGCGGCCATGATGAGCGCCAGCGCCTCGGCCACCTTGTCCCTCCAGGGCGACGCCAGCGCCAAGCTGGCCTCGAGCGGCGAGACCACGGTGCAGGGCTCGCTGGTGATGATCAACTGAGGACCGCGCATGCCCTTCGCCGCCCGCCTGACCGATTTCCACGAGTGCCCGATGGCGGACGGCCCGGTGCCGCACGTCGGCGGCCCCGTGATCGGGCCGAACGTGCCGACGGTCCTGATCGGCAAGCTGCCGGCGGCGGTGCTGGGCGACATGCTGGTGTGCGTCGGGCCGCCGGACAGCATCGTGCAGGGATCGACCACGGTCCTCATTGGCGGCAAGCCGGCTGCGCGCATGGGCGACAGCACGGCCCATGGCGGCAAGATCCTGCTCGGCTGCTTCACCGTGATGATCGGAGGCTGACATGGCGGCCCAGGACGACAACGCCGCCTTCCTTGGCTGTGGCTGGAGCTTCCCGCCGCTGTTCGACGCGTTCGGCGGCACGGTCAAGATGGTGCAGGGCGATACCGACATCCAGCAAAGCCTCACCATCCTGTGTTCGACGCTGCTCGGCGAGCGGGTCATGCTGCCGCAGTTCGGCGCCGGCCTGGGCCAGTTCGTGTTCGACCGGGCCGACGCCACGCTCATCGCGCGCATCAAGTCCACCTTGTCCAACGCGGTCCTGCTGTACGAGCCGCGCATCGACCTGGACGACATCACCGTGGTCGAATCGGGAACCATCGACGGCCTGCTCGAGATCGGGATGACCTACACCATCCGCCAGACCAACTCGCGCAGCAACATGGTCTATCCGTTCTACCTGCAGGGGGAGGGCACCAATGTCCGCCGCGGCGCCTGATCGCCTGCCGGCCCTGCGCTCCGCGGGCATGACCCAGAACGACCGGCTGCGGCCGGCGCTGGCGCCGCGCTATTTCGCGCTGGAGGAGCGTTCCGCGGCCCAGCGCATGGCCCTGGCCCGCAAGTACGCGCGCCTGCTGCAGTACGTCGACGTGCAGGGCAACGATGCGGGCGACTGGTCGCCCTTCCTCGCCAGCGACCGCTCCTTCCTGCTGGCGGAAATCGCCACCATCGGTCCGGCCGCGATCGGCAGCATCGGCGACCTGCACGGGGTGGTGCGCCTGCTCGACGGCTGGTACCGCGAGCTGGCGCGCGACGAAGCGCAGGCACTCACCTCGGACGTGCAGCCCGTGTTCGCGGACCTGACCGAGCAGGTGACGAGCCGGCTCGGGCCGACGCTGGCCGGCCTGATGGCGCAGCCGGCATTCGCGCAGCAGTGGCAGCAGCTGGATGCCGGCGCGGGTCCGTTGTCCGCCATCTGGACCAGCGCCAAGGTGGGCAATGCGGCGCCCACCCTCGTGGCGGCCGGAGCGCAATTTCTGCAGGCCGTCCGCCAGCTGGCGCGCACGGCGCAGCACTGCCTGGCGGTGTCGCTCACCGAGTCCGGGCATCCGCCGCACAGCGGCCTGTATCTGGCGTTCCTCGGCCTGCTCGAGACGGCGCAGCACGACCTGAACCGGTTCACGCAGCGCTATCTGAATTACTACTACCGCGAGCTGCTCGGCTTCATGCCCCAGGGCGCGGTGGCCGACGACGCGGTGGTGACGGTCGGCCTGTCGGCCACGGTTCCCTCGTACACCGTGCCGGCCGGCTTCCAGTTCAGCGCCGGCCAGGATGCGCAAGGCAAGACCATCGTGTACGCGGCCGATACCGATACATTCCTCAGCCACGCGAGCGTCGCCGCGACGTCGACCCTGATGCTGGCGCGCGGCGGCGACGGCATGGTCAGCGCCGCGTATGCCGCCCCGGCCGCGGCGTCCGCCGACGGCTTGGGCCAGCCCCTGGCCGATCCGCAGCAGGGCTGGCCGACGTTCGGCGCGGCGTCGGCCGGCGCCCCGCTCGATGCGGCGCTCGGGCTGTTGGTGTCGTCGCCGCTGCTCGCCTTGAGCGGGGGCACGCGTACGGTCACCGTCACCCTGCAGTTCGGCGCCAACTGCGCGCAGCTGACCGCCGACTACCTGCAGACCACCGGCGCAACGCTGACTGGAGCCTTCGTGCTGTCCCTGAGCGGAGCGGCGGGCTGGTTCGCGCCGGCCACGTTCTCGCTGGCGCAGGGCAGCGACAACAGCGCCTGGACCCTGAGCTTTACCTTGCAGCCGGCCGATCCCGCCATCGTGGCGAACGCCGTGCTCGCGCCTGCTGGTGCCGATCCCTGGCCGCTGCTGCGCCTGTGCCTTAATCCTGCCGCCACTCCGTATGCCTACTCGTATTTCGCGGCGCTGCAGCTGGCGGGAATGACGGTGAGCGTGAGCGTGCTGGGGCTCGGCTCGCTCCAGCTGTCAACGTCCGCGGGGCCGGTGAAGCCGGGCGCGCCGTTCGCGCCGTTCGGCATGGCGCCGATGCCGGGGCAGTACCTGTGCGTCGCGCACCCGGAGCTCGCCGCCAAGCCCGTGACCAGTGCGACCGTTCACCTGGCCTGGTCCAATCTGCCCTTGGCCATCGCCACTACCGGCACGGCCGCCGCCACCTTCACGGATTACTACGCGGGTTACCAGCCCTACGTGTACACCAATGCGGTGTTCACCGCCGCGCCGGCCGTGTATTCGGCGGGGCAGTGGACCAGCGTGGGCGCGGCGCTCGCATTGTTCGATACCACGCTCGCGGCCACGACTTCGTACACCTTCGACCTCTCCGCGCTGCCATGGACCTGGAGCGACGCACAGGCGTCCGCCGGCACGGCGACCGCGCGCGCGACCCTGCAACTGGCGCTGGCCGCACCGGCCTACGGCTTCGGCAGCGGCATCTATCCGACCTTGTTCGCGAACGCCGCGATCGCCCAGGCCAAGTCGATGATGCCGGCGCCGCAGCCCGGTCCCATCGATCGCACGATCGCCTGGATCAAGTGCAAGCTGTTCAAGGATTGTCCGCCCGCGCCGGCGCCGGTGGTCCTGCCGAACGTTCCCTTCGTGCCGATGGCCAGCGCGGCGACGCTCGATTACAACGCGGTGGGTGCGGTGGCGCTGGCCGCTCCCGCCGGGATGCCGCCGCAGTGCTGGCAGTTGGGGCCTTTCGGCATCCGTCCCGCCGCCGTGGGCAGTACGCTGTATCCGGTCGAGAGCGACGACGGTCACCTGTATATCGCGCTGGCCGGCGCACCGGCCGGCCAGGAGCTGAGCCTGCACGTGCAGATGCGCGGCATCCCGGGGAGCTCGGTCACGCTGGAGAACGGCACGGGCGGCGCGGCCCAGGCGGTACGTTGGCGTTACCTGGCCGGATCCACATGGACCGACTTCCCGCCTGGTTCGATCACGTCGGCCACCAGCGACTTCACCGGTTCGGGCATCGTGCGCCTTGCCGTGCCCTCCGTGCTCGCTTCCGACACTGCATGGATGGCTGCCTGCGGTGCGGATGGCGCATTCTGGATCGAGGCCCGGGTAGCGCGCCAGCCGGAGTCCTATCCTCCGACGGTCGCGATCCTGCCCCAGGCGCTGACCGTGCAGCGCCTGCTGTCGGACGGCGCCACCGATGTGCCCCACCCCCTGCCGGCGGGGAGCATCGCGGCCCTGGTCGCGCCGGTGGCCGCGCTCAAGTCCATCACGCAGCCCTACCCGAGCACCGGCGGCGCGCCGGCCGAGACGGAGGACTGGTTCCATGCGCGCGTGAGCGAACGGCTGCGGCACAAGGATCGGGCCAGCCAGCTGCGCGACTACGAACAGCTGCTGCTGGCGGCCCTGCCCGGACTGTGGCAGGTCAAGTGCATCGGCCCGAACAACAGCGGGTCGTTCGATGCAGCGTGGCAGGTCGCGCCCGGCCACGTGGTGCTGGCCGTGACCGCCGACGGCAGCGCGACGCCGCAACTGGCGGCACCGTTCACCGAAGCCGACCTGTATGGCATCGCCGCCCAGGCGCGCGCCCTGAGTTCCGCCGCGATCGCGTCGATCACCGTGCGCAACCTGTGTTACGAGGTGCTGACGGTGGACGTCACGGTGCAGTTCGTCGCCGGCGCCGACGCCGCCGCTTGCAACCAGCAGCTCAATAGCACCCTGTGCGATTTTCTTGCGCCGCCGGGACCGTATCCCGGCGCGTTGCCGATCGGCTGCGGGTCGGTCGACGTCGATCAGGTCCTGGCATTGGTGCGGTCCCAGTCATATGTCGCGCAGGTCGGTTCGCTAAGCCTGACCCAGGCCCTCTGCCCGGCGGGCGCGGGGCCGCAGGACGCGTTGGTGCTGTCGCCCGGCCAGAGCGCCGTATCGCGCACACCGTGGTCGGTGCTGGTGTCGGCCGCGCGCCACACCATTTCGCCGTTGTCGCAGGCGCCGTCGCCCACGCCGGCGCCGAGCGCCGCGCCGGCGGCCGCATCGTCTTCCGCACCGTACGAACTCACGCTGCCACTGGCGCAGCTGATGGAGCCGTCATGAGCCTGCTCGACGACAGCGGGCATATCCTGCGCACGGTGGCGCCCGCGCCGAGCCTGGATTACGACCATCTGCTGAAGATGGGCCTGGCCGCATGCCAGCAGCTCTCGGGCGACACCTGGACCGACTACAACGAGCACGATCCCGGCGTGACGATCCTGGAGCAGCTGTGCTACGCGCTGACCGACCTTGGCTATCGCTGCCACTTTCCGATGGCGGACCTGCTGGCGCTGCCGCAGGACGGCGCGGGCGAGCGCGCGACGACCCTGTTCGCCGCGCCCGACATCCTGAGCTGCAATGCCATCACCCAGCGCGATTACCGCAAGCTGATCATCGACCAGGCGCTGGCCCAGGATTGGCCCAACTTCAAGAATGTCTGGCTGGAGCCGATATCCGGCGAGCCGGGCCACTACGCGGTGTCGGTCGAAGCGGTCGAGCCGGGCCAGGACGACGCCACGCTGGCGACCGAAGTGGAGAGCGCCTACACCGCCTGCCGCAACGTGGGCGAGTTCGTCGGGGAGACGCCGCAGATCCTCGGCTTGTGCGCAGTCGCTCCGAGCGCCACCCTGGCGCTGAACGCCGGCGCGGATCCGGAGGCGGTGGTCGCGCAACTCCTGTTCGCGCTCCAGGATTGCCTCGTCCCGTTCGTGCAGGTGCTGGGCGTCGCCCAGGCCGCCGCGCTGGGGATGACGCCGGACGCCATCTACAACGGCCCGCCGCTCGCGCTGGGCCTGATTCCGGACAGCCAGCTCCTGCCGCCGCGCACGAGCGTCACCCGCGCGGAGCTGGTGGATGTCATGCTGGGCGTGGCCGGTGTCTCCTCCGTCTCGGGCTGCACCCTGACGGTCGGAGGCGTTCCCGCCGCGGACAGCGCGCCGGTGCCGGCGGGGCAGGTGGCGCGTCTCACGCCCTCGGTGTTCGCCCCGGTGACGGCCCTGCCGTTTTCCCTGGTCTGCGGCGGCAGTCCATTGAATGTGGACCTGAACCGGGTCAACCAGCTGCTCGCGGAGCGCCTGGCCGCGGCCGCGCCACGGGCCGCGCTGGGCGCTGGAAGCGTATCGGCGGGCGCCGCGCCGCAGCGGCGGGGCGGGGTGGCCGATTACCTGTCGATCCAGCGCCAGTTCCCCGCCGTGTATGGTCTCGGCGAACAGGGACTCGCGCTCGGGCAGCCGCAGGACGAGAATGATGTTCGGCGCCAGACGGCGCGCCGTGCGATGGCGAGCCAGCTCAAGGCGTACCTGCTGTTCTTCGAGCAGATGCTGACCGACGCGCAGGCGCAGCTGGCGCAGGCCGGCCGCTTGTTCTCGCTCGACCCGACGCTCGATCGGAGCTATTTCATGCAGTCGCTGGCGCAAGGCGACGGACCGCCCGGCGTGGCGGATGTGCTATGCGCGCCGGGTCCGCAGCCGCAGCCGCCGACTCCGGCGCCGGACACGGTGCGCCATGTCGTGCATGTCGAAGAACCAGCCGGAGGCGACACGCCGCTCTTGCGCAGTCCGGAGTTCGCCACTGCGGATCTGGCGCGCCAAGGCCGCGCCGCGATCCTTGCGCGCGGCGGCGCGGACGGCAATTACCGCACGCGCTCCCTCCCGGGCGGCCTGTTTCAGATCGTGCTGGTGGACGTGGAAGGCACGCCGCTGGCGTTTGGCGGGTTCACTTTCCGCGCCGAAGCCGAGGCGCTGGCCGCCGTGCCGGTGCTGACCTCGCGCGTGACGGCGCTGGCGGGGGATCCGGCCGCGGCGGAAGCCGGCGCGGTCCTGATCGAGCGCGGTCACTGCAGCGTAGGGCTCGCCGATACGAAAGGCGTGGTGGTCCTCGACGGCCGCCGCCTGAGCGCGGCCGGGCAGCAGCGCTGGGTGCGGCAGCTGTTCCAGTTTGGTCCGCGCGCCGGATGCTACCGGGTACAGGCGCGTCCCAACCAGCGCTGGCGCCTGGTGCTGGGCGATCTGCAGGGCCGCGTGTTCGCGCACGGCGACCAGGAATTCGCGACCGCCGCCGAGGCCGAGGCGCAAATCCCAGGCATGGCGGCGCTGGTGCACTCCGTGTGCTGCGATCCCGACGCGCGCGCCCGCCAGCTGATCGCGCATCCCGCTTTGCCGGGCAATCCCTGTGCACCTGGCGCAAACGTCCATCCCGATCCGGATCCGCGGGTGGCGCATTACGAGGCTGGATGGGACCATGCCGTGCGCGGCGCCGATCCCTACGGTTCGCGCCGCAACCGCGTCCTCGATCATCTGCTGGCGCATTTCTCCGAGAGCTTCGACGATCTGGTTCTGGCGCGCGTCGATCCGCGCAGCGGCAAGCGCGGCGGCGTGGCCAAGGATCTGATCGGGTGGAAGCTCCAATTCCTCCAGCGTTACGCCCGCCCGTTTGCCAAGTCGGCGTCGGCCGGTGCCGTCGCCCCGCTCAGCGACTGGCTGGGCGGCGCGCGCAGCCGCGGCGCCACGGCCACCTCGCAGTCCGGGCCTGCTTCGCGGGTGACGCTGCTGCTCGGGCTGCGCGGCGGACAGGCGCAGACCACGCCGGCCCGCTACGGCTATCGCGATCCCGCCACGGCGCCGGCGGCGGACGCTCCGGCGGCCGGCACGCCACAGCTGCGCTTCACATCGGCCCATCCGACCTTATTGCGGACCCTGATCGACCACGGCGCCGATCCGGCCAACTACAGCGTGGCCGCGACGGACGGCGGGCATGCGCTGAAGCTGCAGGTCCCGGGCGCATCCGAGCCGCAGGTGCTGGCGACGCTGCCGACCGCCACGGCGGCGCAGCAGGCGGCGCAATCCGCCGCCGCGTGGCTCCGGTCCTACCCGGATGGGGAACTGTATGCCGGCGAGAGCCTGCACGCGGTCGAACACCATCATCTGAAGACGGGCACGGACGCGGACCAGGAGGCCGGTTTCTACGCCCACCGCGTCAGCATGGTTCTGCCGGATTGGCCGCTACGCTTCCAGGATCCCGCATTCCGCAACCTGGCCTGGCAGACGGCGGTCGACAACTTCCCGGCGCACCTGCGCGTGCATCTGCACTGGCTGGGGCAGCCAAGCATGGAGCAGTTCACCAAGCTGCACGACGCCTGGTCCGACGCGCATTCCCAGGGTGCGCCGCGCGGCGCGGCGCACAGCCAGCTCGCCGCCTTCCTGGCCAAGCTGCTCCCCGCGACGGCGGAGGAGACGCCATGAGCGAGGCGCTGAGCGTGATCGGCCGCACGGTCTTCGAGCTCGAACTGGAAGGCGTCCCACAGGCGCGCGCCGTGCAGGAGCGCATCAGCCGCTTCGCGCAGCAAAGGCTGGCCGAACTTCTCGACGCGGCGGTCCTGGCCGAGCTGGCGCCCGAAGAACGAGTGGCGGTCGCCCGCATCGAACTCGACCTGGGCGAGCTGGACGACGAACACCTTGAGGTCCAGCTGCACGAGCGGCTCGGGCCGGCGTTGCGCGCCTTCCTGCGGCGCGGCGCCGGTCTGGCGCGCCGGCCGGCGCATCCGGAGGAAGGGGCGCTTGGTCGTCTGGCGGCCTGGCTCGAAGGCGCACCTGGACTGGATGCGCAGTCCGTGTTTGCGGCCGCCCTGGCCGAGCCCGACGGGGTCGTGGCGCTCCTGCGCGATCTGGGCCGCAAGCATGCGGTCCGGCGCCGCTTGTCCTGGCTGCCCGATGCGCAGATCAGTGCGGTGCTGGCAGTGCTCGAACCGTCCGACGCCCCGGCCATCGTGGCCTTGTCCGGCCGCGTGAACGCCGCCCACCGCGAGCGGCCCCTGGTGCCAGAGTCGCGGCGCGGGTTCGCGGCCGCGGTGTGGGAGTTCGTGTTCGGCTATCTGCTTCTCCAGCGCGGTTCCTACTTCAACGCCAAGGCGCTGACCGCGCACCTCCTGGCCGGAATCGCCGCGCGCTACCGGGTGCGCTATGCGGATTTGCTGGCCGCCCTTGCTTCGGCGGCGCACGATCTGGCCCTGCCGGCGGCGCGGGCGGCGGAACTGCCGGCCATCCTGCGCGACCTGCAGGGGGAGATCGGCACCTCTGTCGAGGAGGACGGCGCAGGACACGAGGCATTGGCCGGCGCGATGGCGGCGCTGTCCCGGTTCCTGCGGCACGGTGTGTGGACTGCGGACGCCGACTTCCTGCCGCGGCGCGGCTTCTCCGCCGTGCTCGATGGCGTGCTGGAATCCGATCCCGAACGCCTGGCCGCCTTCCTCCGCCAGAACGCGAGCAACGTCACGGTGCGGCGCCGGCTGGCCTGGCAGGCGGCTGAACTGCAAATGCACGCGATCGTCCGTGTGCTCGAGCCGCGCCACGGCGAGTGGATCGTCGCCACCGTCGGCAACGTGCGCGCGGCCCAGGCCCAGGGCTTGCCCGTGCGCGAGGACCGGCCCCGATTCGCGCGCCGTCTGTGGGAGTTCGTGCTGCAGGCATTGCTGGTCGAGCGGGGTTCGCACTTCAATACGCTGTCCTTCGTCGACAGCCTGATCGCGCAAATGTCCGCATCGACGGGCGTCGCCTACGGCGCGCTGCTCGGCGCCCTGACGGCCCACACGGAGACGGCGCTGCGCGGCGCGCGCCCGGCGCGCCTGGCCCGTGTCCTGCACGAGCTGGCGCACGTCCATGCGCGGCGCGGCCATGGCGCTCCGGTGCTGCCCGATCCGGTCGAACGGGTGGCCCGCCGCCTGCTGGCGCGCGCCGAGATCGGCAATTGGGACGGGCAGGGCGGCCATGCGCGTCTCGGAACGGTGGTGCGCACCCTGGCGCGGCGGCACGGCGTCGCCGTCGAACGCCTGATCGACGAACTGGCGCGCGAGGACGGCGGCGGCGTGGCCTGGCAGCGCGAAGCCGTCGGCGCGCTGCTCGCGTCCCTGCATACCGAGTGGCAGCAGGGCGCGAGCGAAGCCGGAGGGGCAGAGCGCACGCCGGCGCCGCCATTCAGCGGCAACCTGGCACGGGCCGCGCGCGAGTTCGCGGTCCGCACAGTGGTGCTCGAACGCGGTTCCTGGTTCAACGACCGCAGCTATGTCCACGACCTGATCGAGCGCCTGGCGCAGCGGCACGGCCTGAGCTACGGAGCGCTGCTTCAGGCCCTGGTGCGCGCGACCGGAGGCGCTGCCGGCGCCGCGCGCGGCACGCCCTTGCCGGCGCTGCTGCGCGAGCTGGGAGGCGCGCACGATGCCGCGGCGGAACCGATCGCGGCACGGGCGGACCACGCTTCCATGCAGGCTGCCGCGGTGCTCGATGGGGCCGACACCGCGGCCTTGCTGTATTGGCGGACCGGGCTTCTCGCCGGGCCCGGACTGGCGGCCGCCGTGCGGCATGGCTTCAGCCTGCCGGACCGCGACCGCATGCTGGCCCTGATGCGCGACGACGTCGACGGCAGCATAGCCGCGCGCGTGGCGGACTCCCTGCCTCCCACGGCCTACCGCCGCCTGCTCGACTGGATGGCGCCCGACCTCGCGAGTCTGCTGGCGACACTGGCCGAATGCGGCGGTGCGCACGCCAGGGCCTTGCGCATCGCCCTGCTGGCCGTAGTGGTCCAGTCCCGAGGTGCTCGATTGGACGAGCTGCTGGCCGAAGTGGGGAACCGCGCCGCTGCGCTCTCGAACATCGCGGCAGTCCGGCTGTGGGGGCACATCGCCGCCCAGGCGCGCACACGCGGCGATGGCGAACGCTATCGGGTGTTGGCCGAGCTGAGCGAAACCAGGCGCGCCAGCGCGGCCCAGGCCAGCGATGCGCGGTACGGCGCTGCCGACGCGCGCGCCGCCGCAGCGCGGGCCGTGGCGGCGGCCAGCCGATCCGCCGCGCGCGCACTGCGTTCCGCGGACCGGGTCAAGGCCGGCACGCTGGCGCATGCGCTCGCCGCGCTCCTTGCCGCCGGCCCGCAGGCCGTGGACTTCCCCGATGGCGCAGCAGCCTTGTACGCCGAACTGGTCGTGGCGCTGCGCCGGCGTCCGCCGGAGCTGATATCCCTGCTGCGCGCAGCGTGCGCGCGGCCGCTGGAACGCGCGCGCCTCGCGCGCCTGCTTCCGCCCGCGCTGCGCGAGGCGATGCTGGTGGCCCTGGCCGGCGCATCCGGCCAGGACGCGATGTGGTGGCGAGGTGCCCTGCTACGTGTGTTGCCACGCCTGGGCCCCCGCATCGCCTACGCCGCGTGGGCCGAACTGATCGACGAAGCCCTGTTGGCGCGGTTGGCCGTGCGCAGCGGCGGCCGCGCCGTGGTCGCGTATCTGCGCGCCGCGGCCGATGCGGCCTGGCAGGATGCGGCGCTCGCCCCGGCCGCGCTGTGGGACGCGCTGGACGCGGAACTGGAGCAGGCGGCGCCGGCCGCGTGCCGCAGCGGCCGGCGCCTGCTGGCTCACCTGCGGCGGGAACACGCTGCCGCCCCGGCGCCCGCAAAGCAGGGCAAGCTTCAGACCCCGGAGCCCGAGTCCGTGCCGGAGGACCTGCCGCTCAGCGTGGCCAACGCTGGGGTGGTGCTGGCCTGGCCGTTCCTGGACCGCCTGTTCGCATCACTGGGACTGACCGAAGACGGCGCTTTTGCCGATCCGGCGCAGCGGATGCGCGCGGTCCATCTGCTCGATTACCTGGCCTGCGGGCGTGAAAACGGACCCGAGGAGGAGATGGCTTTGGCCAAAGTGCTGTGCGGGCTCGACCCGGCCGTGCCGCTCGAACCGGGCCTGCCGCTCAGCGAAGCGGAGAAGGGCGGCTGCGCCGCGCTGCTGGCCGCCGTGATCGCGCACTGGAGCCGCCTCGGGAACACCACCGCCGATGGTTTGCGCGAGACCTTCCTGTGCCGCCGCGGGGAACTGCGGCGCCAGGAGGGCAACTGGCAGTTGCGCGTGCCGCAACAGGCCTTCGACATTCTCCTGACGACGCTCCCGTGGAGCATCGGCACGATCCGCCTCTCATGGATGAAAGGGATATTGTGGGTAAGCTGGAAGTAGCCGAACCCGAACTCCTGGGCGCCAACGCGGCCACGCTCGAACGCGAGATGGCCTGGGCCAGCCGCGTCATCGAGGCCGGCATCCGCCTCTACTTCGAACAGGAATGCGAGGTGGCGGAGGTGCGCGCGCTGGAGCCGCCCGGCCTGGTCGGCGACGCTTCGCCATACGCCGTCCTGCTGCGCGAACATGGCATGGGCTTCGAGCAGCGCTTCGTGCTGATCCTGGCGCTGCTCGTGCACCTGCGCCCGCATCTGCTCGACCCCTTCCTGATCCGGAACACGAACTTCGAGCGCAGCTTCACGGAGTTCGGCGGCATGGTCGCCCCGCACGGCGGCTTCCAGCCCACGCTGGAGACGGCGGCCTTCGTGCTGGCCGGCGCCTCGCTGGAGCGGCGCCTGGCGCTGGCGCGCCTGTTCGATCCGGACCAGCCGCTGCGCCGCGCGCGCCTCCTGGAGCTGGGCGAGGGCACCGGTCCCGGCCTGTTCGCCAGCGCGCTGAAGGTGCATCCGGGCCGCCTGCATTCGCTCATTTGCGGCACGCCGTGGCAGCCGTCCTTTTCCAGCGAATTCCCGGCTCGCCGCCTCGGCACGGGCCTCGAATGGGACGAATTGGTGGCCAACGAGGAGCTGCACGAGGCGGTCGACGAAGTACGCGCCTGGATAGAGCATGGCCATGAACTGGTCGAAAGCTGGGGCCTGGGTCGCCACGTGCGTCCCGGCCTGCGGGTCCTGTTCTACGGGCCGCCCGGCACCGGAAAGACGCTCACGGCGGCCTTGCTGGGCAAGCGCTGCGGCATGGACGTGTACCGCCTCGACCTGGCCCAGACGGTGTCCAAATACATCGGCGAGACCGAGAAGAACCTGGGGCGCGTGTTCGACATGGCCGAACACGAACGCTGGATCCTGTTCTTCGACGAGGCCGACGCCCTGTTCGGCAAACGCGGCGCGGCCAACAGCGCCAACGACCGCTACGCCAACCAGGAAGTGGCCTATCTCCTGCAGCGCATCGAGGATTACCCCGGCGTCGTGATCCTCGCGACCAACCTCAAAGGGAACATCGACGAGGCTTTCGCGCGGCGCTTCCAGGCGATGGTCTATTTCCCGCAACCCGACCGCGAGGAGCGCCTGCGCCTGTGGCGCCAGGCCTGCGGCGCGCGGCTGCCGCCCGGCGCGGACCTGGGCGAGCTGGCCGACCGTTTCGATATCAGCGGCGGGGCGATCGGCAACGTGCTGCGCCACGCCGCCCTGATGGCGCTGCGCCGCGGCAGCGCCCACTTGCACCTGGACGACCTGCGCGAAGGCGCGCTGCGCGAACTGCGCAAGGAGGGCAGGTTCGTCCCGGCTTCATCCAGTTCTTTCACCTGAGCAGTAACCCACCACCAATGGAGGATGTACATGGCAACACTGAACCCGAAGTCCACCGGTAACGGCAACACCGGCAGCGGCGGCACCGGCAGCACCCCGGCCAAGCAGGCGCCGACGCCGAACACGATCACCGGCATCTTCGCCAACCAGAAGGCGCCCGCGGTCAACGGCGTGGCGGCCCTGCTCAATGGGCAGGTCGTCAGTTTTACCGCGCCGTCGGCGGCCGGCGCGCCGTCGACCACCCTGCCGTCCGGCTTGACCAGCCCGGTCCACATCACCGGTGACCTGACCAATGGCGTGGCCGTGGCCAACACCACCGCGATCTACTACAGCACCGGCGTCGGCGTCGCGGGCGCTGCATGGTATTCGCTGCCGCTGCCCAAGGGGATGACCAACATCGTCGCCATGTGCGGCGACCTGGCCAACGGCTTGGTGATCACCGACGGCACCAATATCTATTCGTGGCAGTTCACCGGCACCGCGGCCCAGGAGTGGACCCTGCTGGCCGCGCTGCCGACGGCCGGCCAGGTCGTCGCCGACATGGCGGGCGATCCGACCAACGGCCTGCTGCTGGTGATCGGCGGCGGGACCGGCCCGTCCAGCCTGTACTGGGGCGGCATGGGCTGCAGCTGCTCGTGGGTGCCGGTGACGTCGGCCGGCACCAGCCTGCCGCAGGCGCGCGTCCAGGTGCAGATGGTGTGCGGCAGCTACGCGAACGGCTTCGTGCTGTTCGGCGAGAGCCAGCTGTTCACGCTGACCGGTATGAAGTACACCCCGTCCACGTCGACCACGACCGGCAATTGCGCCGCCAGCCTGGCCAAGGTCAGCGGCCCGGTGCCGTTCACGATCACCGACATGGCCGGCGATGCCACCAACGGCCTGACCGTGCGCAGCGGCACCAGCGGCCTGATCGCCTTCGCGATGTCGCCGTATGCTTCGTGGTCGGTGGTGAACGCCGTGACCCCGCCGGCCCCGCCGTCGACGGGCAGCACGAACACCGGTTCGGACGCCGACACCGGCGCCCCGCTGGCGGAAGCAGCCTGATAGTCCCGGGTGGAATGCCGCCGCCCGGCGGCGTTCCACGCCGGTGGAGAGACCATGATCGACAATGCCCTGAGCTTCGTGCTCGACGAATTGAATGCCTACCTGAGCGCGACCTTCGGCGCAGGGGAGAAGCACGCCGTGCTCGGCACGGTGGCGGCCCCCGCCAACGGCGCCGCGCCGCAGAACGAGAACAAGGTGATTCTCTCCCTGGTGAACCTGGAGCGCGAAACCTCGATCGGCTCGACCGGCTTCGTGGCAGGCACCGGCGGCAGCTACACCAAGACCAATCCCAGCCTCTACCTGAACCTGTACGTAATGGTGGCGGCGAACTATCCGAACAACTACAACAATTCCCTGCGCATGCTGAGCGCCTGCATGGGCTTCTTCCAGGCGCGCCAGATGTTCGATCCGCAGAATTCGCCGCGCTTCCCGGCCGACATGGCGCAGCTCACGCTCGAAATCGTGAGCCTCACCTTGGCGGAGCTGAGCACCTTGTGGGCGATCCTCGGCAACAACTACCTGCCGTCGTCCGTGTACAAGCTGCGCATGATCACGGTGCAGAACGCCTGGACCATCGCGCCCATCCCGACCGTCACGGCGGTCGATCCGCAGGTGGGCGGCTGACGTGGCGCGCGGACCGGCCGTATTGCTGCTGACGGTGCAGTGCACGCACGCCTATTTCGCGGGCGGCCCGTGCCCGCCGCTGCGCTGCTTTCCCAGCGCGGCCACCCGCGTCCTCATGCAGCGCTGCGCCTTGCTGTGGAATGCCATCCCCGGCGGCGCGCAGGTGTACGCCACCGATCCCGCCGCCCTCGGCCCCCTGGCGCAGGAGGCGCTCGTGTTCCTGCTGTCCTGCGACGACGCCTACCTGCTCAATTACAGCGACTGGGATGCCGCCAGCGCGCCGGCGCCGTTGGCGCAGACCTGCTTCTATGCCGATAACGCGCCGCCGTCCTCCACGCAGCTCGCGCCGGCCTTTGGCGCAAGCGCGCTGGTCCTGTATCCGGCCCGCTTCACCTGGAGCGCGCCGGCTCCGCTCAGCGCCGCGAGCATGGCCGTGCAGGACGCTTTGGGCGCCGTGGTGTGGCAGTGCGTGACGCCGGCCGCGCCACAGACGCTGGTCCAGGTCGATCTTTCCGGCCAACCGAGCGGACGCTATGCGCTCATCGTGAACGGAGACGTGGCGCAGACCTTCTTCCTGCAGGCCAGCGCCGATCCGCGTCCCTGGGGCGCGATCGGCGTCTTTGCACCAAGTGGCGGCCCGGCCGCGAACCCGCCGGTCTACGAGCTGGCGATCGGCGCGCGCGCGACGCTGTGGCGCTACTATGTCAGCAGTCCGGCCCAGGACCTGGATGGCTGGAGCGTGCAGGGCACGTGCACGGGGCAGCCCACGCTGTCCTTCACCGGGTCCCAGGTGCCCGGCCAGACGGCGCTCTGGCAGTATGTGGCGCAGGCGCCGCTGGCGTTGGCCCTGCGTCCCGCCGGCTGGAGCATTGTGCTGGCGCGCCAGAGCGGGCGCGGAGGCTACCGCCTGCCGTATGCACGCGGCGACGCGCTCGTGCTGCCTGGCGCCGAGGGTGGGGCGCCGTTCAGCGATATTTATGTGTATCTTTGAGCGCCAGGCGCTTGCGTTTTTCCTTTTCCTCTTCCTCGCTCACCTGTTCGGCGTTCAGCAGCAGGAGTTCCTTGTGACTGGCGTCCAGGCCGCGCGCCCGCGCGCTGCCGTTGACCAGCTCCCCCAGTTCGCGTTGCTTGCGTCCGCGCGCGCTGCCGTCGGGCGAACGTTGTTGCGCGCGGCGACGGCCGGGCGCGGCGGCGCCGCTTGCCGCCGGCGCGGCGGGCGTCTTCGCTTTCACGACAAAGTCCGCTGTTCCGCGCGTACCGGGTAGGACGCGTCGATATCGACCCACAGCGCGACCGCGCGCTCGACCCCGATCTGGATCGGCGGACCGAAGCGGCTGGTGACGACGCCGGTGCGGCGCAGCAGGCGCTCGATGGCGACCGTGGTGACGGTGACGTAGTGGCTGATGCCGGCCCGGTGGCCGTAGGCGATCACTTCGCCGATCGATTCGATGGCGACGTCCGAGAAGCCGAAGGCGGTACCGCCACCGGTCTCGATGGCGAAGCGGCTCAATTCCCAGATATGCGGATCGGACGGCGCCGGCGCGCCGTGCAGCAGCTGGGGAAAGGTGTCCTTCAGCATGTACGGACCGTCCGTCGGCAGCAGGCGCCAGCAGCCGCGCAGGGCGCGGCTCTCGGCGCGGATCATCATGTAGTACGGGTCGATGGCGTCGTAGCCGTCGATTTCCATGCCGCTCATGATCGGCACGTCCCAGCCCATGCGGCCCGCGAATACCTTGGCCCGCAGACGGTGCATGTCAAACAGGTCGGCGCGGTCGAAGTTGTGGCGCGGGGCGATTTCGATATGCAGGGACATGGCGGCTCCTAGTGGAATGGTGGAGGCTCCATGTTTATGCATTGCGCATAAATCGGAAACTATCAAGTTTACTAGGGGGCGGTCCGTACGCGGGGAGCGGCGCGGTAAACTCGTCCCCATGTTAGCGACCAAGATCCGGCAGGTGCGCAAGGACCTGCGCGAAAACCAGACCCGATTCTGGCGCCGTTTCGGCGTCACCCAGTCGAGCGGAAGCCGCTTCGAGCAGGGCATCGACATACCGCCGCCGCTGGCGATCCTGATCGAGCTGTATCTCGCCAACAAAGTGAGCGACGAGGATCTCGCCGCGGTCCAGCGCGAGCAGGTGGAGCGGCCGGCTAGGCCGGCGTGATCAGCCCCTGCTTGATCGCCTTGACCACGGCTTGCTGGCGTGTCTGGACGTTGAATTTCTTCTTGCTGTTCGCGAAGTGGAAATTCACCGTCGCTTCCGAGCGGCGCAGGATGCGCGAGATCTCCCACGACGATTTGCCGAGCATCGCCCAGCGCAGGCATTCGAGTTCGCGCGCGGTGAGCTGCACCTCGGGCGCAGCCGGTTCCGCCGCCGGCAGGAAGCGGCGCGCCGATTCGAGCGCGTAGTCGCGCACGAGCGTGAGCATGGCCAGCGCCTGCAGATCGCCGTCGCGGCCCAGGTGATCGCGCTCCGGACCGGCGAAGCTGAGCATGCCGAATTCGCCTTGCGCGCCGTGGATCGGCAGCGTGATGCCGGACACGAGGCCGTGCCCGCGCGCGTCCTCGTAGAACACGTTCTGCGCCTCGCTGCGGAAGGCCGACGGCTTCCACACGATCGGCAGCATGCTGCCCATGCAATGGGTCACGGTGGGATCGACCTCGTGCAGCTGCTGACGCTCGTATTGCTCGCGCCAGGCAGCGGGGTAATTGGTACGGACAAAGGCCGATCCGATCGGGACGCTGCGGTCCGGGATCATTCCGAACAGGGCGTTGCGAAAGCCGCACTTGCGCGCGATCGCGAACAGCTTGCCGGCCCAAAGTTCTTCCGTCGGACTGTCGAACAGGCCGAGTAGATCGTCGAACTGGATCATGGCCGAACTCCTCAGATCAATACCGTGGAGAAAGAGTGTAGCTCTTTTTCAACTTTTTCGTTGCTATAAACTGGCCGGGAAAACAAGCTTGTTTTCCCGTTTGGGCGAGCTAGCAGAGTTGCTAGGTGGCGCGACCTGTGGCGTAAGCCAGAATGCGGGGCATGCAGCCCAGTCACGCCGAGCGTTCCCCCGCGCCCGCGGCCGCGCCCACGCGCGAGCGCGGCGCGACCGTGCAGCTCAGCCCCGCGACGACGTCCGGCGCGCTCGGCGGGCTGCAGGACGCGGCCAACCGCAGCGATCGCGTGCAGGGACTGGGACAGCTGCAAGCCCTGGCCAACGCGCCGGTCCAGCGAGCCGAAGACGACGCCGTTCCCGACCTGTCGGAGACGAGCCTCGATCACGCGGCATCCGAACAGAGCGAGGCGGTGGGCGGCGCGCGTCTCGCGTTCCGCACCGCTGTTGGCAGCCGCGCATTGGCCAGCGGCAGGCTGGCGCCGCCCAAGAAGGGGTGGTTGTCATTTCTCTTCAGCCCCGAGACGCCGGACCAGCGCGCGGAGGTGGGGCAGTTCGACGCGGTGGCGCATAAGGTCATCGACGAGGCTCTACCCGAGCTCCTGGGCGGCATGCATTTCGAGAATGCGCTGGCCGCGATCAGCTTTGCCCACGACATCTTCATCAAGCTGCTGACCGAGCACCCCGACCTGTTCCAGAGCGCGCAGCTGGAGAACGAGCTGCGCCAGCACCTGCAGGCGGTGATCGCCCGCCTGCCCGTGGCCGACGACGGCGAGGAGGACGAGGAGGACGACGACGATGACGACGAGGAGCGGCGCGAGCCCAAGACCATGGGCAAGACGGACAAGCGCTACCTCGCCGCGCTGGTGCGGGTC
>DASRUW010000143.1:0-2301 GCA_035655255.1 Telluria sp.
CCCGGCACCAGCGGCGCCTTCTTCGAACTGTTCAACAAGGACGCCCCGCCGCCGCCGGAACAGGAGACCAGCAGACCCGCCGGCTTCCAGGACAATTTCGGCAGCGGCGAACCCGCGACCGTCCCGATCGACCTGTTCTGATCAGGCTGCAGGCACAAAAAACCCCGCCACGGCGGGGTTTTTTGTATCCGGCAAGCGATCAGCCGTTGAACACGTCGTCGACCGACTTCAGCGGGTAGTGCTTCGGATAACCGAGACGGGCCACGCCGGTCTCGATGGCCGCTCGGGCCACTGCATCCGGCACCAGTTGGATCAGACGCTGATCCATCGGTTTCGGGATGATGTACTCGCGACCGAACTCTAGGCTGTCCACGCCATAGGCTGCGCACACTTCCTGCGGCACCGGCAGCTTGGCCAGCTCGCGGATGGCGTTGACCGCGGCGATCTTCATCTCCTCGTTGATGCGCGTGGCGCGCACGTCCAGCGCCCCGCGGAAGATGAACGGGAAACCGAGGACGTTGTTGACCTGGTTCGGGTAGTCCGAACGGCCGGTGGCCATGATCAGGTCCGGGCGGGTGGCATGGGCCAGCGCCGGAGCGATTTCCGGATCCGGGTTGGAGCAGGCGAACACGATCGGGTTCGGCGCCATGCGTGCCAGGTCTTCGGCCGGCAGCAGGTTGGCCCCGGACAGGCCGACGAACACGTCGGCCCCTTCCATCGCGTCGGACAGGGTGCGCTTGTCGGTTTCGTGGGCGAACACCGACTTGTACTGGTTCAGATCGTCGCGCCCGGCGTGGATCACGCCCTTGCGGTCGATCATGAAAATGTTCTCGATCTTCGCGCCGAGGCTGACCAGCAGCTTCATGCAGGCGGTGGCCGCGGCACCGGCGCCGAGGCAGACGATCTTCGCTTCTTCCAGCTTCTTGCCGACGATCTCCAGCGCGTTGAGCATGCCGGCCGCGGTGACGATGGCGGTACCGTGCTGGTCATCGTGGAATACCGGGATGTCGCATTGCTCGATCAGCGCACGCTCGATCTCGAAGCACTCGGGCGCCTTGATGTCTTCCAGGTTGATGCCGCCGAAGGTGATGGAGATGCGCTTGACGGTATCGATGAAGGCCTGCGGGCTTTCCGCCGCGACCTCGATGTCGAACACGTCGACGCCGGCGAAGCGCTTGAACAGCACGCCCTTGCCCTCCATCACCGGCTTGGACGCCAGGGGACCGAGATCACCCAGACCGAGGATCGCGGTGCCGTCGGAGATGACCGCGACCAGGTTGCCCTTGCCGGTGTACTTGAACGCCAGCTCGGGATCGCGGGCGATTTCGCGGACCGGCTCGGCGACACCCGGGCTGTAGGCCAGGGACAGGTCGCGTGCCGTGGCCGTGGGCTTGGTCAGCTCGACGCTCAGCTTCCCCGGACGGGGCTGCGCGTGATACTCGAGCGCGGCGGTTTTCAGATCAGACATGTTGGTGCTTCCACTTTCTATTTATATAGGTACAGACAGGGACCCCGAGCATACGGCAAGAGCGAGAACCCCCACAAGAGCGCCGCCCCAGAGCCTCGGCGCAGGGCGTCAAGCGGTATCCCGGGCCGCTCGCGCGCGCACGCGGAAAGCCTGCCCGCCAGCGGCAAGACAGGTGAGCCACAGCGCGGAAGGGGGGACCAGAACAGGGGGGACGGCGCTCAATGCCGCTCGAGCATCGCCGGATCGGTGAGGTTCAACAGCCAGCGCGCCTGCCCCGCCGCGGCCATGCCGCGCCGGCCGCGCTCGACCACCCAGCCGCGGGCCTCGATTTCGCGCCCCGCGAGCCCGTGCAGCGCGCGCTCGTCGAACCGCCCCAGCCACTGCGGCGCGACGTGCAGCACCAGCGGGCCGGCCAGCGCCAGCCAGACGCCACCGCGATTGCGCTCGACCGACTCGACCCGCCCGCGCACCAGGGCGAAGCCGCCGTGGCGCAACTGCCCGACCTCGAGCAGCGGGCTCTGACGCCAGACACCCCTGCCCGCCGCCCGCGCGCTACGCTCCGCGGCGAACTGGCAGCCGGCCAGCGCCGTGTTCGGCGCAATCGCCACGGCAAAGCCCAGCCCTGCCGCCAGCAGCTGCGCCTCCCAGTTGCGCCCGTCGCGGCCGAAGGCATGCATCAGGCTGCGCCCGTAGTGGTCGTACGCCTGCTCGCCGGGGAGCAGGCCGACCTGCCCGCCACTGGCCTCGACCAGCCGCTGCAGGTGCTGGCTGGCCGCCTCGGCCAAGGGCTCGGCAGCACGCCCCTCATGGGCCAGCTCCGGCGCATTCACCCC
>DASRUW010000144.1:0-10274 GCA_035655255.1 Telluria sp.
GGCAGCAGCTGGACGGCTTCGTGCACGCCATCGGCTTCGCCCCGCGCGAAGCGATCGCCGGCGAGTTCCTGGACGGCTTCTCGCGCGAGAACTTCCGCATCGCCCACGACATCTCGGCCTACAGCTTCCCGGCCATGGTCAAGGCCGCGCGCCCGCTGCTGCGCGAAGGCTCGTCCGTGCTGACCCTGTCCTACCTGGGCGCGGTGCGCGCGATCCCCTACTACAACACCATGGGCCTGGCCAAGGCCTCGCTCGAAGCGTCGGTGCGCTACCTGGCCGAGAACCTGGGCCAGTTCGGCATCCGCGCCAACGGCATCTCGGCCGGCCCGATCAAGACCCTGGCCGCGTCCGGCATCAAGGACTTCGGCAAGCTGCTCGGCTTCGCCGCCTCGCACGCGCCCCTGCGCCGCAACGTGACGATCGAAGAGGTGGGCAACACCGCCGCCTTCCTGCTGTCCGACCTGGCCTCGGGCATGACCGGCGACATCCTGTACGTGGACGGCGGTTTCTCCCACGTCATGGGCCTGAACGCCACCGACTACGAATAAGCCGGACCGAGGGGGCGCTCCAGGCGGCGCCCCCAAAATATCTATACAAGTGTTGACGCATCCTGTATAGTACCGATTGTGCGTCGCAATACGCCGCAAGTTTGAGGCATCCAAGGATGCCCTTCTCTAAAGCCCTCCCGCCCCTGGTGTCGTTCTCAGACACCGTTCCGGCGCAAAGCTTTTGTGCCGTGATCTCCGTTTCTTTTTGATTCTGGTCGTTCTGGTGTACGTGTTGCGCTGCTCAGTCATGCCTTTCTGGCATGTTTGCCACAACTATATTTACCACGGAAAACCAACCAATGAGTTTTGAAGCACTAGGCCTGCACCCTGCCCTCGTTCAAGCTGTCACCAGCGCCGGCTATACCCAGCCGACCCCGGTCCAGGAACAGGCCATCCCCGCCGCCATCGAAGGGCGCGACCTGCTCGTGTCCTCGCAGACCGGCTCCGGCAAGACCGCGGCCTTCATGCTGCCGGCCCTGCACCGCCTGGCCGGCGCCGAAGCGGCCCCCGGCGCCAGCCGCACGCCCGCGCAGGAAGCCCAGTCGGCCCGCGCCCGCGGCGAGCGTCCGCGCTTCCGCCCGGCCCAGCCGAAGATGCTGGTCCTGACCCCGACCCGCGAACTGGCCCTGCAGGTGACCACCGCCACCGAAAAATACGGCATCGGCATCCGCCGCGTGCGCGCGGTGTCGATCCTGGGCGGCATGCCCTACCCGAAACAGATGCAGCTGCTGTCGCGTAACCCGGAGATCCTGGTCGCGACCCCGGGCCGCCTGATCGATCACATGGAGTCCGGCAAGATCGACTTCTCCCAGTTGGAGATGCTGGTGCTCGACGAAGCGGACCGCATGCTCGACATGGGCTTCATCGACGACATCGAAAAAATCGTGGCCGCCACCCCGGCCGAACGCCAGACCATGCTGTTCTCGGCCACGCTGGACGGCGTGGTCGGCAACATGGCCCGCCGCATCACGCGCGAGCCGAAAGTGATCCAGATCTCCACCGCCCAGGCGCGCCACGAGAACATCCTCCAGCGCGTGCACTTCGTGGACGACCTGTCGCACAAGAACCGCCTGTTGGACCACCTGCTGCGCGACGAGTCGCTGGACCAGGCCGTGGTGTTCACCGCCACCAAGCGCGACGCCGACATGATCGCCGACCGCCTGAACATCGCCGGCTTCTCGGCCGCCGCCCTGCATGGCGACATGCACCAGGGCGCGCGCAACCGCACCCTGCAGGGCCTGCGCCGCGGCCAGGTCAAGGTGCTGGTCGCCACCGACGTGGCGGCGCGCGGCATCGACGTGCCGAACATCACCCACGTGGTGAACTACGACCTGCCCAAGTTCCCCGAGGACTATGTGCACCGCATCGGCCGCACCGGCCGCGCGGGCCGCAACGGCCTGGCCATTTCGCTGGTCAACCATGCGGAATTCCTGCACGTGCGCCGCATCGAGCGTTTCACCCACCAGTCGATCCCGGTCGGCGTGGTGGAAGGCTATGAGCCGAAGAAGACGACGCCGAACCGCAGCGCAGCGCGTCCGGGCTGGAAGCCGGGCGACGGCCGCGGCGGCGCCAACAAGGGCGGCCAGCGCAGCTTCGCCAAGCCGGAAGGCGGCTACAAGCGTGAAGGCGGCTACAACCGCGACGGCGCGGCCAATCGGGACGGCGGCTTCAAGCGTGAAGGCGGCTTCAATCGCGAAGCCGCTGGCAACCGCGAAGCCGGCGTCACCCGCGAAGCGCGCTTCGGCCGCGAAGGCGGCGCTCCTAACCGCGAAGGCGGCTTCAACCGCGAAGCGCGTTATGGCAACCGCGACGGCGCCCCGCGCCGCGATACCCGCGAGGGCGGCTACCATGTCCGCTCGGCCGAGGCCACCCGCCGCACGTTCGGCGACTAAGCAGGCATGACAACGGAAAGGGCGCCACGGCGCCCTTTTTTCGTTTACGCGGAGACTTGCGCGCGCCGGGTCCGGCTGCGCTTCTTGGGCGCAAGCATCACGCCGGTGCAGTTGGGGGCGCCGCAGCGGCAGGCGAAGGCTTTCTTGATCGCGGGAGTGTGGCGGCCGTCGTACTCCAGGGCGTAGTTGTAGTTCAGCTCTTCGCCCGGTTCGATGTCGCGCAGGGCATGGATGTAGACGCGGCCGTCCTCTTCGTAGGCTTCGCAGTTCGGCTCGCACGAGTGGTTGATGAAGCGGGCGTCATTGCCTTCGTCGCCGCCGTCGATCACGTTGCCGTCCGAGAGCGTGAAGAACAAGGTGTAGTTGACCGGCTGGCCGCTACGCTCGGCACGCGCGGTCGCCTCTTCCCAGCTGATGTGCCGCCCCGTGTATTCGACGATGCGCTCGCCCGCGCCGATATCGCGCTGGGCGAACACGCCGTTGCCGTGGACGGGAGAGCGGCGGACTTCGAAGGCTGGCTGGCTGGACTTATTGGGCATGGTCATGCTGAAAATTTGGAAGATCGGATTGTCGCATCCCGCACGCGCCTACAGCGCACAAGTGCGGAAGCCGCAGAAAATATCGTCGCGTTCCGGGCGGTAGAAATTGCGGAACACGGGCGACGCGAAACGCGCCGGCGTGGCGAAGGAGGCCCCGCGCAAGACCTGGTGCGTGCCGAACCAGGGTGCGGAGTATTCGCGGTAGGCGTCAGCCACGAAACCGGGGAACGGGAGGAAGGGAGAACAGGTCCACTCCCACAGCTGGCCCCAGCCGAATCCCGGCACGCCCGAGGTGGCGGCGAACTGCCACTCGGCTTCGGTCGGCAGGCGGCGCCCGGCCCAGGCACAATAAGCCTGGGCTTCATACAGGCTCACATGGCGCACCGGCTCGGACGGCGCCAGCGTCACCGGCCGGCCGAAACGGCGCACGCGCCAGCCGTCGCCACCGCGTTCCCAATAACGGGGCGAGGCCCGCTCCTGCTGCATCAGCCATTCCTTGCCGGCCGGGGTCCAGTAACGGGCGTGCTGGTAGCCGCCATCCTCCACGAAGTCGAGGTACTGGGCGTTCGTCACAAGCTGGGTGTCGATCGAGAACGCCGGCACATGGACCCGCTGCGCCGCCTTTTCGTTATCGAAGGCGAAGCCCTGTTCGGCCGTCCAGCCAAGCGTGATGCCGCCGCCCGGCAGCGCCAGTTCCCGTCCCTGCGCCTGCACCTGCGGGCCGACCGGGGCGTCCAGTCCAAGCGTCTGCAGCGTGTAGAAAAAAGCTTCGCCGTGCATGTCCTCATGGGCCAGCGCGAGTCGATACGGATACAGCGCGGCGTCGTCGCCCCCGCAGCGGGACAGCTTGTCGAGCACCCGGTCCAGCACTTCATTGCAATAGGTGCGCAGCGCGCCGGTACCCGGCAGGTCGAGCGCCCAGCGGGTGCGGTGCGGGACCAGGTTGGAATCGAACCAGTCGTCCCCGCGCGCCAGCAGGCAGGAGCCGTTCGCGTCGGCCGGATGGCTGGACTTCGCTTCACGCAGGATGTACCACTCCGCGAACCATGCCGTGTGCCCCAGTTCCCACAAGGGCGGGTTGATGATCGGCAGGTACGGCAGGCGCGCGGCATCGTCGTAGCCCGCCTCGGCAAAACGGTCGAACAGGCTTAACGTATAATGGCGCGCATCCCGCAAGGCCGAGGCCAGCCGGCCCGCGTCGGCGGTGCGGAACGATTCGGTCGAGAGATCCATCCCGCGATTGTAGCGGCATTTCCTGGGAGTGCATGCGTGGCGCAAGCCGATGTCGTCATCGTCAGCCCCGCCCTGCGGCGGGAGAATAACGGCAACTGGCAGACGGCCAACCGCTGGGCCCATTACCTGCGCGAGGACTACGGCGTGGACGTGATGCGCGAATGGGAAGCGCAGGGCAAGCTGCCGCGCCTCCTGATCGCGCTGCATGCGCGCCGTTCCGCGGCATCGCTTGCCGCGTACGCGGCCTACGGCGGCCCCTCCGCCCTCGTCCTCACCGGCACCGACATCTATCGCGACATTGCCACCGACACCTCCGCCCGGCGCTCGCTGGAGCTGGCGACGCGCCTGGTCGTGCTGCAGGAAGCCGCCTTGAACAAATTGCCCGAAGGCCTGCGCGGCAAGGCCGAAGTGATCTACCAGTCCGCGCCGGCCCTGGCGCCTTACCATCCTTCCCCTGCCCGCCGCCATTACGACGTGACGATGGTCGGGCACCTGCGGCCGGAAAAGGATCCGCTCACTTTCATCGCCGCCAGCCAGCTGTCGGCGCAGCCGCTGGCGCGCTTCGTCCACATCGGCGGCGCGCTGGACCCGGAGCTGGGCGCGGCGGCGACGGCGGCGGCGAGCCGCCGCTACCACTGGCTGGGCAGCCTGCCCCACGGCGACGTGCGCCAGCGGATCAAGCGCAGCCATGTCCTCGCCCTCACTTCGCGCATGGAGGGCGGCGCCAACGTCATCATCGAAGCCGTGACCTGCGGCGTGCCGGTGCTGGCCAGCGACATCGACGGCAACCGCGGGATGCTGGGCGAGCAGTACGAAGGCTACTTCCCGCCGGGCGACGCCGCCGCCCTCGCCCGCCTGGTGGACCGCAGCATCGCCGATCCGGCCTGGTACGCGCACCTGAAGGCCCAGTGCGCGGCGCGTGCGCCCCTGTTCGCGCCGGCGGCCGAAAGGGCCGCGGTGCGCGCCCTCGCCGCGCGCCTGCTCGTGCGATAATTTCGGCCTGGCGTCACCCATCGAACGAGGAAACATCATGAACGCACCCGAAAAAATCCGGCTCACCTCCTTCTCGCACGGCGGCGGCTGCGGCTGCAAGATCGCGCCCGGCGTGCTGTCGGAGATCCTGCGCAATTCGCACGGCTTCCCGGTGCCGAAGGAGCTGCTGGTCGGGATCGAGACCTCGGACGACGCCGCCGTCTACAAGCTCAACGACGAGCAGGCTCTGATCGCCACCACCGACTTCTTCATGCCCATCGTCGACGATCCGTTCGACTTCGGCCGCATCGCCGCCACCAACGCGATCTCCGACGTGTACGCGATGGGCGGCACCCCGATCATGGCCCTGGCCCTGGTGGGCATGCCCATTAACAAACTGCCGCTCGAGACCATCGGCCAGATCATCCGCGGCGGCGAATCCATCTGCGCGGAAGCCGGCATCCCCATCGCGGGCGGCCACACCATCGACTCGGTGGAACCGATCTACGGCCTGGTGGTCATGGGATTGGTGCATCCGTCCAAGGTCAAGCGCAACGCGGACGCGCGTCCGGGCGACGTGCTCATCCTGGGCAAACCGCTGGGCGTGGGCGTGCTGTCGGCCGCGCTGAAGAAAGGCGTTCTGGGCGACGATGGCTACGCGGCCATGATCGAGAACACGACCAAGTTGAACAAGCCGGGCCGCCTGCTGGCCGACCTGCCGGGCGTGCACGCGCTCACCGACGTGACGGGCTTCGGCCTGCTCGGCCACCTGCTCGAACTGGCGCGTGGCGCCCAGCTCTCCGCCACGCTGGACATGGCGGCGATTCCGCTGCTGCCAGGTGTCGAACAGCTGGCGCGTGACGGCTACTTCACAGGCGCCTCCGGACGCAACTGGGACGCCTACGGCAAGGACGTGACGCTGTCATCCGCCATTGACCCCGCCCAGCAAGCCCTGCTCACCGACCCGCAGACCTCTGGCGGCCTGCTGGTCGCCTGCGACGCGGCCACCGCGCCGGAAGTGCTGGCCCTGTTCCAGCGCGAAGGTTTCGGCCACGCCGCCGTGATCGGCCGCATGGAAGCGGGTCCGGCGCGCGTCACCGTCGGCGCCTGACATGCAGCTCGACACCCTGCGCGAGCGACTGCGCGCGCAGGGCGCGCGCGAGGAACACGTCCGCCGCGTGCTGCGCGACTGGGTGCTGGGCCGCTCGCGCGACGCCGGCCGCCGCCGCGCCGCCGACTATCTTCCCCAATCCCTGCGATCTGCACTGCCCGCGCTGGACACCGATCTCGCGGCCATGGCTACCGTCGCGTCCACGCATCCGGGCGCGGACGGTTCCATGCGCCTGCTGGTGCGGCTGGCGGACGGCCAAAGCGTGGAGAGCGTGCTGCTGCCGCGCGAAGGCGTGTGCGTATCGAGCCAGGTCGGCTGCGCGGTCGGCTGCCGCTTCTGCATGACCGGCCGCAGCGGGCTGCTGCGCCAGGTGACCAGCGGCGAGATCGTGGCCCAGGTGGTGCTGGCGCGCGCCCTGCGCCCGGTGCGCAAGGTGGTCTTCATGGGCATGGGCGAACCGGCGCATAACCTCGCCAACGTGCTCGATGCGATCGACCTGCTCGGCACCGAAGGCAATATCCCGCACAAGAACCTGGTGTTTTCCAGCGTGGGCGACCCGCGCCTGCCGGAGCGCCTGCTGGCTGGCGCCGTCAAGCCGGCGCTGGCGCTGTCGCTGCACACGACCAGGGCCGATTTGCGCGCCGACCTGCTGCCCAACGCGCCGCGCCTGACGCCGCGCGAGATCGTGGAGATGGGTGAGGACTACGCGCGCCGCACCGGTTACCCGATCCAGTACCAGTGGACGCTGATCGAAGGGGTCAACGATGGCGAGGACGAACTGGCCGCCGTCGAGGAACTCCTGCGCGGCAAGTACGCCGTGCTGAACATGATCCCCTACAACAGCATCCCCGACCTGCCCTACCGCCGTCCAAGCTGGGAGGCGGCGCGCGCCATCGCGGCGCGGCTGACGGCGCGCGGCATCCTGACCAAGCTGCGCGACTCCGCCGGCCAGGATGTGGACGCCGGCTGCGGCCAGCTGCGCGCCCGCATCCTCCTCAAGCAGGTGGCTTAGCGCAGGTTGCGTGCGATGATCGCATCGGCCGCCGCTTGCGCATCGTTGAGCGGCTGGCTGAGCGCCGCCGTCGTGTAGACCGGCGCGTTCGGCGCGGCCGAACCGAGGGCCGTGCCGCCCGCCTTGACATCCACCGTCACCGTGGTCGACAGGCCGATCCGCAGCGGATGCGCGGCCAGCTCCTTAGCATCGAGCCCGATGCGCACCGGCACGCGCTGGACCACCTTGATCCAGTTGCCGGTCGCGTTCTGGGCGGGCAACAGCGAGAACGCGCTGCCGGTGCCGGCGGCCAGCCCCAGTACCTTGCCGTGATAGGTCACCTTGCCGCCGTAGACGTCGGCCACCACTTGAGCGGGCTGCCCGGCGCGGATGTCCTTCAGGTCGGATTCCTTGAAATTCGCGTCGACCCACAGCTGGTCGAGCGGCACGATCGACATCAGGCTGGTGCCCGGCGTGACCCGGCTGCCGACCTGCACGCTGCGCTTGGCGACGTAACCGGAGACCGGCGCCGGAACCGTGTTGCGGCGCACGGCCAGCCAGGCCTGCACCAGGTCCGCGCGCGCAGCCTGCACGGCGGGGTGGGTGGCGATGTCGACGCCGGAAATGCCGGCGCGCGCCGCTTCCAGCTGCCGCTGCGCGACGTCCTGCGCGGCCTTGGCCTCGTCCAGCGCGCGGCGGGCGTGGGCCACCTCCTCGCCGGAGACGGTGTGGTCGGCGGCCAGCGGCTGGCGGCGGGCCAGGTCCTCCTGGGCGCGCGCGACGGCCAGCGCGCGCTGGCGCAATACGGCGTCGTACTGGGCGACGCCGGTGTAGCGCTCGCGCAGCTGACGCACGGCGTTGCCGAGGCGCGCCTGGGCCTGCGACAGGGCCAGCTCCGCATCCACGGGATCGAGCTTCACCAGCGGCTGCCCGGCCTGCACCATCTGGGTTTCGTCGGCGCGGATCTCGGCCACGTTGCCCGCCACCTGGGCCGATACGGTCACGAGATTGCCGCCCACGTAGGCGTCGTCGGTCTCCTCCTCGTTGGCCAGCACCAGCTTGTAATACACGCCGTAGGCGATCGCGCCCAGCACGAACAGGATGGTAATGGCCAGCAGCAGCTGCCGGCGCTTTTGCGGTTGTTTGAGTTCGTTGGTTTCGGTCGTCATGATCTGTTCTGCTTATTTCGTCGGGTTCGTGGAGGCGAGTGCGGCGACATCGCTCCGGTAGCCGCCGCCGAGGGCGCGCACCAGGGCCACGTCGGCCGCGAGGCGCTGAGCGCGCAGGGCCAGCAAGGCGTCATCCTGGCGCAGGACGGCGGTGCGTGCATTGAGTTCGAAGGCGCGGTCGACCAGGCCTTGTTTCAGCTTGGCCTCGGCGCCGCGCAGCAGGGCCGCGGCGGCATCGGCGGCTTCGCGCTGGCGGGCGAGCTGGCCGTCCGCGTCGTTCACGTCCACGGCCGCCTGCGCCACGGTGCGCACGGCATTCACCACGCGCTGGTTGTAGTCGGCCACTACCTCGTTGCGTTCGTTGCGCACGGCGTCGAGATGTGCGTCCAGGCGCTGGGTGTCGAACAGCGGCACCGCCAGGCTGGCGCCGCCCAGCAGCGTGCGGCTGCCCCAGTTCAGCAGCTTGGACAGCGAGATCGAGTCCAGGCCTGCGGCCGCGGACAGGCTGATGCTCGGGTAATAAGCCGCGCGCGCCACTTCGATCCTGGACAGGGTCGTCTCGACGCGCCAGCGGGCGGCCTGAAGGTCGGCGCGGCGGGCCAGCAGCTCGATGCCAAGACTGGATGGCAGGCCCGCTTCCGGCGCCGGAAGCGGGCGCGGCTCCAGCGACGGCAGGTCGTCGGCGTTCGATCCGGTCAGCGCCCGCAGCGCTTCCCGTTCGCGCAGCGCCAGCGCTTCCAGGTGCGCGCGCTGCTTGCGCGTGTCGGCCAGCTGCAGGCGCACGTTCTGGGCCTCTCCCGCGATGGACAGGCCGGCGCCGATCCTGCGTTCGCGGTCCGCCAGCTGCGCTTCCTGCACCTGTTCCAGGTCACGCAGCTTGGCGGCGCGGGCGCGGGCGGCCTGGTAGGCGAAATACGCTTGCGCGAGGTCGCCTGCCAGCGCCTGTTCGGCCAGCGCGTAGTCGGCGCGGCGCGCGGCGACTTCGCCGGCGATGGCGGCCACCTGCGCCTTCTGCTTGCCCCACCAGTCGATCTCGTAGCGCGTCTGCAGCTGGAGCGATTCGCTGGTGAACCAGTTGCCGCCGATCGGCTCGGGGAACAGGCCGTTGGCGGAGTAGCGCTGGCGGTTGGCGCCGGCGTTCAGGCCGATTTCCGGCCCCGCGTCGGCCTGCTCGGAGGCCAGCAGCGACTGGGCGGAGGCGATGCGCGCCGCGGCCGTGCCGAGCGAGGGGCCATCCTTCAAGGCCTTCTCAAGCAATATGTCGAGCTGGGCGTCGCCGTACTGGCGCCACCATTGGGCGGCGGGCCAGCCTTCGCGCGCCAGCTTGATGTCGGCGGCGAGGTGCGCGCGGGCCGGATCGGCCGCGGCGGCGGCATGGCGGTCGGCCGGCACATGGGCGCAGCCGGCCAGCGCCAGCACGACGGCGGCGCCGAGGAGATGTCGTTTCATGCGTGCTCTGTTCATTCTCATTCCATGGCGGCGTGGCCGGATGCCGCGCTCGCCGCTTCCCTGCGTGGCGGCCGGATCAGGATCAGCAGCGGCAGCACCAGCGCCGTGCAGATCATCATCAGCCAGAAATCGTCGACGTAGGCGATCATCGCGGCCTGGCGCGTCACTTCGCCATTCAGTGCCGCCCAGCCTTCCGGGGCGGCGAGGTTCAGCATGTCCGCGCCGGCGCCATTGTTGAGCACCGGGTTGGCCGGGTTGATGTGGGCGGCGAGCGAGGCGTGGGCGATCTGCGTGTTGCGGACCAAAAGGGTCTGCACGATGGCGATGCCAATGCTGCTGCCGATATTGCGCATCAGGCTGTAGATGGCCG
>DASRUW010000145.1:0-2230 GCA_035655255.1 Telluria sp.
TCACCACCAGGCCGCGGGCGCGGTTGTTGAAGCCAATCTGCACGAAGTCGCCGGTGTCGCGCAGGACCAGCGTGGAGTTACCGGCCAGGCCGGGACCGGCGAACAGTTCGATGCGCCCGCGCGCGCCGCGCGGGCGGTGCCAGCTGCGCGGGTCGCGTCCCGTCCCCAATTCGCGCACCGAAACAACCGGGTCGCCCAGTCCCTTGACCGTGCGGTACTCGCCGCGCTCGTAAATCGTGCACGGGGCGCGGAACTCCGTGTCGAAGCACACCTCCCAGCGGCCGGAACGGACCATGAGACTGGCGGCGCGGTCCTTGAAGCCGAATTCGGACAGGTCGGGCGTCACGTCGCGCAACGTGATTTCGCGGCCCTTGAAATCAGGCTGCGTGTACAACGTGATCTCCCCGGCGTGGACGGCCAAGGACAAGAGCACCAGCAGCAAAGAAAGGTATGAACGGACGGGCATCGTGGAATTGTGCTGAATTCTCCGCGCGCACGCCAGATCGCACAGTGGTGGATGTGTAACAAAATTATACGTGGCGGGCTACAATCCTTCCTTTACCGGTTTGGACCCACATGCATATGTCGCACCGCCGCTACTCCGTCGCCCACGAAGTCCGCTCGCTGTGGCAGCTCGCCTGGCCGATGCTGGTGGGGCAGATCGCGACGGTAGGCATGGGCGTGGCCGACGTGGCGATGACCGGCCACGTGAGCGCCACGGAGCTCGCGTCCGTTTCGCTCGGCGCTTCGGTGTGGTCGATCATCCTCGTCACGGTGATCGGCACCATGATGGCGATAAATACCGTGGTGGCGCACGAAGTGGGCGCGCTCAACCTCGCGCGCGTGCCGCACGTGGTGCGCCAGGCGCTGTGGAAGGCGGCGCTGGTGGGCCTGGCCGCCTGCGTCCTCTCCAACGTCGCGAGCCTGGTGTTCGACCATCTGCAGCTCACCCCTGAGGTCAATGCCAAGGCTTCGGCCTTCGTCCACATCACGAGCCTGGGCATGCCGGCCTTCGCCGCCTACCGCGCCCTGTACGGCTACACGGCCAGCATCAACCAGACCAAGCCGGTGATGCTGATCGCCCTCGGCGGCCTGGCCTACAACGTCGTCATGAACTCGCTGCTGGTGTTCGGGAACTTCGGCTTCCCGCGCCTGGGCGCGCTGGGCTGCGCCATTTCCACGGCCAGCGGCATGTGGCTGATGCTGGGCGCGATGCTCCTGTGGATCCGCGCCGGCGCGGCCTACCGCGGCACCTATCCGTTCACGCACTGGGAAGGCCCGCACTGGCCGGAAATCGCGAGCATGCTGCGGCTCGGGATTCCGATCGGCGTCACCTACTTCGCCGAAGTGAGCGCCTTCGGCGCGGTCAGCCTGCTGGTGGCGCGCTTCGGCGTGATCGAAGTGTCGGCGCACCAGATCGCGCTGAATTTTTCCTCGCTCGTGTTCATGGTGCCGATGACCTTCGGGATCGGCATGATCACGCGCGTCGGCCAGGCGCTGGGCGAAGGCGATCCGCAGCGCGCGCGCTTCGCGGCGATGGTGGGCCTGTACATGTCGCTGGCCTTCGGCCTGGCTTCGGCCATCTTCATCGCCGTGTTCCGCTGGGAGATCGCGCGTGCATACACTTCCGACCTAGAGGTGCAGGCGCTGTGCGTGGTGCTGCTGCTGTTCGCCGCCGTGTTCCAGCTGTCCGACGCGACCCAGGTCGCGGCGTCGTCGGCCATCCGCGGCTACAAGGTCACGCGCGAGCCGATGCTGATCCAGCTGCTCGCGTTCTGGGTCTTTGCGCTGCCGGCCGGCTGCATCCTCGGACTGGCGCCGGCCTGGGTCCCGTTCGCGCCGGCCGCGCCGCTGGCCGCGCGCGGTTTCTGGATCGGTCTCGCCCTCGGTTTGACCATCGCGGCGGTGCTGCTCACGTGGGCGCTTGTGCGGCTTTCGCGCCAAAGGATCAGGGAATATTTACTGCGCTGAAAGGCCGAGTCTGGTATCGTCTTGCGGGTCGTTTCCAACCACCACAAGAGACACCAATGCGCCTCATCCTCTGCCTCATTGCCGCACTGTCCTGCCTTCCCGCATCCGCGGAACGCCTGACACTGGACCGCATCCACGCCGACCCGGCGTTGTCGGGACCAGGCGTGCGCCTCCTGAAAGTGTCGCCGGACGGTCAACGCGTGACCTTCCTGCGCGGCCGCCCCGACAACCAGTTCCAGCTCGACCTGTGGGAATACAA
>DASRUW010000146.1:0-3402 GCA_035655255.1 Telluria sp.
GACCGTCTGCGCATCGCCGCCGACCGCCTGGCTCACTGGCAGAGCGTTGGCGCCCAGCTGTCGCCGACCGTGGCGCGCCTGGTCGAGCAGGGCAAGGCCGCTGCCTAAGCAAGAAGTCGCCGTTTGACCACGCAGGCATCCTCCGGGGAGTTTCCCGGCGATCTGGTCCAGGTCGGATTCATTTCCGGGGCCTTTGGCGTGGTTGGCGGTTTGCGGGTCCGTCCGTTCTCGGACGATGCGGACGCGCTGCTCAAGGTCAAGCGCTGGTGGCTGGACAAGCCGACCCTGCACGAAGTCAAGGTGCGCAGCGTGAAGCCGCACAGCGGGGAACTGGTCGCCACCCTGGTGAACATGGAAGACCGCGACGTGGCCGAAGCGCTCAAGGGAGCGGGCGTCTACATCGCGCGCAGCCAATTCCCGGCGCTGCCCGAGAACGAGTTTTACTGGACCGACCTGATCGGTCTGAACGTGGTGAACCTGCAGGGTGAAGCGCTCGGCACGGTCACCGACATGATGCACAACGGTGCGCAGTCCATCCTGCGGATCACCCCGGTGGAAGCGGGCGCCGACGAGCGCCTGGTCCCGTTCGTGGACGCCTTCGTCAAGAACGTGGACTTGCCCGGCAAGACCGTGACCGTGGACTGGGGCCTGGATTTCTAAGGTTCCCATGCAGTTCGACGTCGTCAGCCTGTTCCCCGAGATGTTCGGGGCCTTGACCCAATCCGGAGTCACGCGGCGCGCCTTCGAGCAGCAGCGGTGGCAGCTGAAGGTGTGGAATCCGCGCGATTTCACCACCGACAACCACCGCACCGTGGACGACCGGCCCTACGGGGGCGGTCCCGGCATGGTGATGCTGGCGCGTCCGCTGGAGCAGGCCATCGCGGCCGCCCGCGCGCGCCAGGAGCAGCAAGGCCTGCCGCGTCCGCGCGTCGTGTTCATGTCGCCGCAAGGCAAGCCGCTCACGCACAGCCGCGTGATGCAGCTGAAGGAGGAGCCCGGGCTCGTCCTGCTGTGCGGACGGTACGAAGCGGTGGACCAGCGCCTGCTGGACCGCTGCGTGGACGAGGAAATCAGCCTGGGCGACTTCGTGTTGTCCGGGGGCGAGCTGCCGGCGATGGCGCTCATGGATGCGGTGGTGCGGCAATTGCCGGGCGTGCTGGGCGACGATGCCTCGGCGGTCGAAGACAGCTTCGTCAACGGGCTGCTCGACGCGCCGCACTACACCCGTCCGGAAGTGTACGAAGGCATGACCGTGCCGCCCGTGCTGTTGGGCGGCAACCATGCGGAGATCATGAAGTGGCGCCGCCAGCGCATGCTGGAGGCGACCTGGAAGAAACGTCCGGAACTGCTGGACCAGGCCCGCGCCGCGGGGCTGCTCAGCAAGGCCGACGAACAGTTCCTGGCCAGCCTGTAAGGGAAGGCCGGAAAGCAGTACTTTCGTTTAACCCCATCCTCTACCGGGCACCCCGGAACAGGCATAATGCAAGGGCATGAATCCCTGTTCCGGTTAGCGCCGGCAAGATGGTTTCAGGAGTCTAAAAATGGATCTGATTCAGCAACTCGAACAGGAAGAAATCGCTCGTCTGGGCAAGAATATTCCTGATTTCGCACCTGGCGACACCGTGGTCGTGAACGTGAACGTGGTCGAGGGCACCCGCAAGCGCGCCCAGGCTTACGAAGGCGTCGTGATCGCGCGCCGTAACCGCGGCCTGAACTCGAACTTCATCGTTCGCAAGATCTCGTCGGGCGAAGGCGTGGAGCGTACGTTCCAGCTGTATTCCCCGCTGATCGCGTCGATCGAAGTCAAGCGCCGCGGCGACGTGCGCCGTGCCAAGCTGTACTACCTGCGCGAGCGTTCGGGCAAGTCGGCGCGTATCAAGGAAAAACTGCCGACCCGCAAGACCGCTGCTGCTGCCCAGTAATCGGAACAGCATGTTGCTTGAAGGGGCGCCCGCTGGGTGCCCCTTTTTTCTATCGGAACCAGGCATGGCCAGACCCCTGTTCGATCCCCAGCAGCTGCCCGTGGACGCCATCGCCGGCGAGCCGCCGGTGCCGGCCGCCGCGCTGGCGCCGGACGCGCTGCGCGCCCATTTCGCGCGCGCGCCGTACTTCGAGGCCGAACCGGGCGACGCCGCTTTCGTGCTGCGGCCCGATCCCACTCCGGCCGCGGTCCTGATCCCGCTGGTGCAGCGCCCCGAGGGCCTGACCGTGCTGCTCACGCGCCGCACGGCCCACCTGTCGGCCCACGCGGGGCAAATCAGCTTTCCGGGCGGGCGCGCCGAGGATTTCGACGCCTCGCCGGTCGACACGGCCCTGCGCGAGACGGAAGAAGAGATCGGCCTGCACCGCCGCTACATCGACGTGCTGGGCGTGCTGCCGGACTACCTGACCGGCACCGGCTTCCAGGTCACGCCGGTGGCGGGGCTGGTGGCGCCGCCGTTCGAGCTGAACCCGGACGCCAACGAGGTGGACGAGGTGTTCGAGGTGCCGCTGGCCTTCCTGATGGACGGCGCCCATCACCAGCGCCTGTCCTTCGAACTGCCCGAGGGCGGACGGCGCGCCTTCTATGCCATGCCTTACGGCGACTATTTCATCTGGGGAGCGACGGCGGGCATGCTGCGCAACCTGTTCCACTTCCTGCGCGCCTAGCATTCTAATTGCGCAATAAGTTTGCTATCGTTACGGGATCGGTTTCAACAAGGATACGGCATGACTTTTCTCTCGATTCTGTGCGCACTGCTGATCGAGCAACTCAAACCCCTGCGCGCAGATAACGCGATCTACGCCGAGATCAAGAAATTCGCCCTGCAGATGGAGGGCTGGTTCAACGCCGGCCACCGCCGGCACGGCCGCATGGCCTGGATCCTGATGATGGTGGCGCTGATGCTGCCTACCGGCCTCATCTACTGGGCGCTGCGCCACCAGGGCTTCGTCCTGGCCGCGTTCGCGTGGAACGTGCTGATCGTCTACCTGACGCTGGGCTTCCGCCACTACAGCCACTACTTCACCTCGATCCAGATTGCGCTCAACGCCGGCGACGAGAGCACCGCGCGCCAGCTGCTGGGCGAGTGGACCAAGACCGACACGGTGGGCATGGACGCGGGCGAGATCGCGCGGATCGCAGTCGAAAAGGCCCTGGTCACCACCCACCGCAACGTGTTCGGCGTGTTCTTCTGGTTCCTGATGCCGCTCGGCCCGGCCTGCGCCGTGATGTACCGGGTGGCCGAATACCTGGCGCGCGCCTGGAACGAGCCGGAGCACATGCGCAACGAAGCCTTCGGCGAGTTCGCCGCCAAGGCCTTCTACTGGATCGACTGGATTCCCGTACGCCTGACGGCCGTGGCCTTTGCCGTGGTCGGCAACTTCGAGGACGCGGTCTATGCCTGGCGCAACTTCGCCCAC
>DASRUW010000147.1:0-10705 GCA_035655255.1 Telluria sp.
CGTGTTCGGCCGCCAGGTCCAGGTGCTGGCGCGCGGAGCGCAGCGCGATCAGGTGCCGCTCGCGGGCCAGGTAGACCGATTCGCCGGTCTGCTGCCAGCCGGCGATGCGCAGCAGCTCGGCGCGCAGCAGGTCCATGCCGCTGCGCTCGTGCGCGGAGAGATAAATGTGCGTCGCGTCCTCGCTGCGGTCGACCGAGGGCTTGTGGCCGGACAGGTCGATCTTGTTCCATACCCGCACCACCGGCACGCCGGCCGGGAAGTTGGCGACGATGTTGTCGTCGGCCTTCGTCGGGCCGAGGTCCGCGTCCAGTAGGTGCAGGATGACGTCGGCCTTGCCCACTTCGCCCCAGGTGCGTTCGATGCCGATGCGCTCCACCACATCCACTTCGTCGGTCAGCGCGCGAATGCCGGCCGTGTCGATGATGTTCAGGGGGATGCCTTCGAGCTGGATGGTTTCGGTCACCTTGTCGCGCGTGGTGCCGGCAATCGGCGTGACGATGGCCACGTCGGCGCCCGCCAGCGCGTTCAGGAGCGAGGACTTGCCGACGTTCGGCTGCCCCACCAGCACCACATTCAGGCCTTCGCGCAGCAGCGCGCCTTGCGAGGCCTGGGCGAACACGCGCTCGAGCGCGGCGACGATGTCGGCCAGCTGGCCGCGCGCGTTCGACTTTTCGAGGAAGTCGATCTCCTCCTCCGGAAAATCGAGCGTCGCTTCCACCAGCATGCGCAGGTTGACGACCTTGTCCACCAGCTCGTGGATGGTCTTCGAGAAGGCGCCGGATAGCGACTGCGAGGCCGACTTGGCGGCGGCCTCGGTCGAGGCGTCGATCAGGTCGGCCACGGCTTCGGCCTGGGCCAGGTCGAGCTTGTCGTTCAGGTAGGCGCGGCGGGTGAATTCGCCGGGTTCGGCCAGGCGCAGTTCGAACGAGGAGCCTGCTTCCAGCACGCGCGCGAGCAGCATTTGCAGCACCACCGGGCCGCCGTGGCCTTGCAGTTCGAGGACGTCTTCACCGGTGTAGGAATGCGGGGCCTTGAACCAGATGGCGATGCCCTGGTCGATGACGCTGCCGTCGGACTGGGTGAACGGCAGATACGTCGCGTGACGCGGCTTGAGGGAGGTGCCGGGGAACAGCGCTTCGATCAAAGGCGCCAGGGATTTACCGGAGGCGCGCACGACGCCGATTCCGCCGCGGCCGGGGGCCGTGGCGATGGCGGCGATGGGGGAGGTGTTGGGGAACATGCGCGTATTTTACCGGGCGGGGCCCGATACGCGCTGGTCTCTAAGCAAGCGCGCAGGGGTCCCCGCGTGCGCGGGGATGACCGCTGCGCGCTCGGGGCCTTATTTGGCGTCGGCGAACTTCTTGGTGATGACCCACTGCTGCGCGATCGACAGCAGGTTGTTCACCACCCAGTACAGCACCAGGCCGGCCGGGAAGAAGAAGAACATCAGGCCGAACACCAGCGGCATCGCCATCATCATCTTGGCCTGGACCGGATCGGCCGGCTGCGGATTGAGCTTGGTGCTGACGAACATCGAGATCATGTAGATCACCGGCAGGATGTACCACGGGTCGGCCACGGTCAGGTCCGGGATCCAGCCCCAGGACGAGCCGCGCATCTCGACCGACGCCTGCAGCACGTAGTACAGCGCCAGGAACACCGGCATCTGCACCAGCAGCGGCAGGCAGCCGCCCAGCGGGTTGATCTTCTCGGCCTTGTACAGCTCCATGGTGGCCTGGTTCATCTTGGCCGGATCGTCCTTGTAGCGCTCGCGGATGGCCTGCAGCTTGGGCGTGACCACCTTGACCTTGGCCATGCTCTTGAAGCCGGCCGCCGACAGCGGGAAGAACGCGAGCTTGAGCAGCACCGTGAAGGCGACGATGGTCCAGCCCCAGTTGCCGATCAGGTTGTGCATCGCGTCGATGACCCAGAAGATCGGCTTGGCCAGGATGGCGAACATGCCGTAGTCCTTCACCAGCTCCAGGCCGGGAGCGATCTTCTCGAGCTTCTTCTCGTCCTGCGGGCCGGAATACAGGCGCGCGCTGTTGGTCACGGTGGCGCCCGGAGCGACGGTGCCGAGCGGGATCTTCACGCCGATGCGGTACAGGTCCGAGTCGTCGATGCGGTCGGTGTAGATGTCGCGCGCCTGCTTGTCCTGCGGGATGAAGGCGGAGACGAAGAAGTGCTGCGACAGCGCGATCCAGCCGTCGCTGGCCTTGGATGCGTGTTCGGCCTTGCCTTCCTTGATCTTCTCGAACGACAGCTTCTGATACTTGTCGGTGGAGGTGTACAGGGTCGGGCCGGTGAAGGTGCTGTAGAAGCGCGGATCGCCTTCCGGCGGATGGTCGTCGTGGGTGATCTGCAGGTACAGCGCCGGCTGCACCGGCGCGGCGCCGGTGTTGGTGACGTCATGCTGCACGCCGATCACGTAGTCGCCCTTCTTGAAGGTGAAGGTCTTGGTCAGCTTGACGCCGCCCTGCTCCGCTTCCAGCACCAGCTGCACCTGGCCGTTGGCGTCCAGGGTGCGGGCGCCGGGGCGGGCCGTGAAGCCGGTGGTGTGGTTCGGCAGCGCGCCGGTGGCGGACTGGCCCACCAGGCCGGTCTGGGCCAGGTAGGTCTTCTTGCCGGTGTGGTCGAACAGGACCTGGTTCCTGGTCGGATCGACCTTGTCGCGGTACTGCAGCAGCTCCAGGCGCTCGATCACGCCGCCCAGGGTGTCGATGTCGGCCTTGATCACGTCGGTGGTGATGGTGATGCGCTCCGGCTTGAAGGCTTCGGCCGGGGCGGCGGCCACGCCGGACGCCGTGGGCGCGGCGGCCGGCGCCGGCACCGCGTTCGAGGCGGCGGCGCGGGCCGCGGCCGGCGCGGTCTTGGCCGGCGGTGCGGACGAGAACAGCGACTGCTTGCCGTTCGAGATCATCCACTCGTTCCAGAGGATGACGAGCGAGGTGACGAAAATCACCCACAGGATAGTGCGCTTATTGAATTCCATGGACGTCTTTGCTGACTTTGCTGATGGATGGATGACAACCGCAAGCGGTCGAATGGTTGGCCGCGGGCGGGACGGGATCGAACCCGCCCTCGCACCACGGATGGCAGCGGCCGACGCGGCGCAGCGCCAGCCAGGCGCCGCGCAGGGCGCCATGGGTGCGGACCGCCTCGATGGCGTAGTTGGAGCAGCTCGGGTAGAAGCGGCAGCTGGGCCCGACCAGCGGCGAGATGGCCAGCTGGTAGGCGCGCAGCAGCAGGACCAGGAGGCGGGTCATGGCCGGGGCACGCGCAGCATGGGCGCGGCAAAGAGCCGCGCCAGTTCGGCGCGCAGCTGGAGCTTGAGAGCGGTGCCGGTGGCCGGCCCGGCCTTGCTGTTGACGGGGCCGGACAGGCGCACGATCAGGTCGAGCGGCGGCAGTCCGGACACGCGGAACAGCTCGCGCACGATGCGCTTGATGGTGTTGCGGGTGACGGCGCGCGGGGCGAAGCGCTTGGCCACGACCACGCCGAGCCGCGCGTGCGGCAGCGTGCTGGCGCGGGCGTAGAGCACGAAATGCGGCGTTTTCTGCGCGGGGCGCAAACGAAAAACGGATGAAAACTCATCCGTTTTTACAATGCGACGCGCGCGCGCGAAGTCGTGCGGGCCTGCGCTGGTCATGGCCTGTCGTCGGCGGCGAGCGCCGGCGCTTAGACTGCCAGGCGCTTGCGGCCCTTGGCGCGGCGAGCGTTCAGGACAGCGCGGCCACCACGGGTAGCCATACGTGCGCGGAAGCCGTGGGTGCGCTTGCGGCGGACGACGGAAGGTTGGTAAGTACGTTTCATGGTGGACTCGCTTTTGAGAGCTTTTTGGTGGATACGCCCACTGCCTGGGCACAGAACCCATAATTAGACAGCAGGAACGGCCCAGTTGTCAAGGCTGGATGACGGGTTTTCACCCGCACTGCAACATGAAAAAATCGGCCGGGCCTGTGGATAACTCGGCGGTGGGGGAGTAAAATAGCAGGTTCCGTGTGGCATTCGCGCACCCGCCACAGCTAGCCCCCGATTAAGAGACGTATGGAAGAATTCTGGCAGACCTGTTCCGCCCAGCTGGAGCTGGAACTGACGCCGCAGCAGTACAGCGCATGGATCAAGCCCCTGGTCGTGCTCGACTATGATGAGGGCAAGGTGCGCATCGCCGCGCCCAACCGCTTCAAGCTCGACTGGGTGAAAACGCAGTTCGCCTCGCGCATCACCGCCCTCGCCTCCCAGTACTGGGAAATGCCGGTCGAGGTCCAGTTCGTGCTGGACCCGCGCATGCTGGCGCCCAAGAAGGCCCCGGCCGGCCTGGGCGCCCCCGCCGTGGTGAACGGCAACGCGCCGGACGGGCACGCGGTGGAAAGCATTCCCATGCCGGCGCCGGCCAAGCCGGTGCGCGAGAACAGCCGCGTCAACCCGGACCTGACCTTCGACTCCTTCGTGACCGGTAAGGCCAACCAGCTGGCGCGCGCCGCCGCGATCCAGGTGGCCAACAACCCGGGCGTGTCCTACAACCCGCTGTTCTTCTACGGCGGCGTGGGCCTGGGCAAGACCCACCTGATCCACGCGATCGGCAACCAGGTGATGGCCGACACCCCGGGCGCGCGCATCCGCTACATCCACGCCGAACAGTATGTGCGCGACGTGGTCACGGCCTACCAGCGCAAGGGCTTCGACGACTTCAAGCAGTACTACCACTCGCTGGACATGCTGCTGATCGACGACATCCAGTTCTTCGGCGGGAAGAGCCGCACCCAGGAGGAGTTCTTCTACGCCTTCGAGGCCCTGATCGCGGCCAAGAAGCAGATCATCATCACCTCGGACACCTACCCGAAGGAGATCACGGGCATGGACGACCGCCTGATCTCGCGCTTCGACTCGGGCCTGACGGTGGCGATCGAGCCGCCGGAGCTGGAGATGCGGGTGGCGATCCTGCTCAAGAAGGCCAGCTCGGAAGGGGTTACCCTGTCCGACGACGTGGCCTTCTTCGTGGCCAAACACCTGCGCTCCAACGTGCGCGAGCTGGAAGGGGCGCTGCGCAAGATCCTGGCCTATTCGCGCTTTCACGGACGCGAGATCACGATCGACATCGTCAAGGAGGCGCTCAAGGACCTGCTGTCGGTCCAGAACCGCCAGATCAGCGTGGAGAACATCCAGAAGACGGTGGCGGACTTCTTCAACATCAAGGTGGCGGACATGTACTCCAAGCGCCGGCCGGCCAACATCGCCCGCCCGCGCCAGATCGCGATGTACCTGGCCAAGGAGCTGACCCAAAAGAGCCTGCCGGAGATCGGCGAGCTGTTCGGCGGGCGCGACCACACCACCGTGCTGCACGCGGTGCGCAAGATCGCCCAGGAGCGGGCCAAGAACCCCGAGTGCAACCACGAGCTGCACGTGCTGGAGCAGACCTTGAAAGGATGACAAGATGCCCCGCTTTTCCGCCGGGCCATCCGTATGATTTCTGGCAAAATGGCGGGTAGCACCGCAGCCAGGCAGTAAATACACCAACCAAGATAGAAGGGCACCCTATGCAATTGGTCAAAACCACCCGAGACACGCTACTCCGGCCACTGCAGATCGTGAGCGGTATTGTCGAGCGTCGGCACACGATGCCGATTCTGGCCAATATCCTCATCCGCAAGGACGGCGAGAACGTGTCCTTCCTGTCGACCGACACGGAAGTGCAGATCACCACCCACGCGGCGATCGGTTCCGGCGCCGACGTGACCGGCACCACGGTGGCGGCGCGCAAGCTGCTCGACATCCTGCGCGCCCTGCCGGAGTCCGGCGACGTGACGATGACGCTCTTGAACAAGCGCCTGACGGTCCAGGCCGGCAAGTCGCGCTTCGCGCTGCAGACGCTGGCGGCCGAGGAGTTCCCGACCGTGGCCGTGGCCGACAGCTTCGCCGCCACCGTCACCCTGCCGCAGAAGACGCTCAAGCATCTGTTCAACATGGTGCACTTCTCGATGGCCCAGCAGGACATCCGCTACTACCTGAACGGCATGCTGCTGGTGCTGGACGGCCCGCACGTGATCGCCGTGGCCACCGACGGCCACCGCCTGGCCTTCTGCCAGGTGGAGACGGAGGAATCGTTCGCGCGCCAGGAAGTGATCATCCCGCGCAAGACCATCCTCGAGCTGCAGCGCCTGCTGGAGGAATCCGACGAGACGGTGACGCTGGACATCGCCGCCGCCCAGGTCAAGCTCACGTTCGCGGACATCGAGCTGGTGTCCAAGCTGGTCGAGGGCAAGTTCCCCGACTACACGCGCGTGATCCCCAAGGGCTACAAGAACGAGTTCACCATCGGCCGCGACGAACTGCTGCGTTCCCTGCAGCGCGCCGCGATCATGACCAGCGATAAGTTCAAGGGCGTGCGCTGCATGCTGGCCCCGGGCTCGCTGAAGATCAGCTCCACCAATGCCGACCAGGAAGAGGCGGTCGAGGAACTCGAGATCGACTACGGCGGCGACGCCATCGACATCGGCTTCAACGTCACCTACCTGCTCGACGTGCTGAACAACCTGAAATGCGACCAGGTGAACGTCGCGCTGGGCGACTCCAACTCGTCGGCCTTGATCAGCATTCCGGACAATCCGGACTTCAAGTACGTCGTCATGCCGATGCGTATCTGACGATCTGACGTCACCCCGCTCCCGCGGGGATGACGGTGGTTTTTGAATACTTTGTAATCTGAGAAAGCAGTCATGGCCGTGAATCCCCAAGAGCTCCCCATCCCTTCCAAGCCGGACGACTACGGCGCCGCCTCGATCCAGATCCTGGAGGGTCTGGAAGCGGTGCGCAAGCGCCCCGGCATGTACATCGGCGACACCTCGGACGGGACCGGCCTGCACCACCTCGTGTTCGAAGTGCTGGACAACTCCATCGACGAATCCCTGGCCGGGCACTGCACCGAGATCCACGTGACCATCCACTCGGATAACTCGATCTCGATCACCGACAACGGCCGCGGCATCCCGGTCGGCCTCAAGATGGACGACAAGCACGAGCCGAAGCGCTCCGCCGCCGAGATCGTTCTGACCGAGCTGCACGCCGGCGGCAAGTTCGACCAGAACTCGTACAAGGTGTCGGGCGGCCTGCACGGCGTGGGCGTGTCCTGCGTGAACGCGCTGTCCAAGCTGCTGCGGGTGACCATCCGCCGCGACGGCAAGGTGCACCAGATGGAGTTCGTGCGCGGCGCGGCCCAGAACCGCGAGATCGAGATCATCGACGGCGTGGCCTGCTCCCCGATCAAGGTGATCGGCGAGACCGACAAGCGCGGCACCGACGTGCACTTCTGGGCCGACGAGGAGATCTTCGGCACGGTCGAATTCCACTACGAGATCCTGTCCAAGCGCATCCGCGAGCTCTCCTTCCTGAACAACGGCGTCAACATCAAGCTGACCGACCAGCGCAACGGCAAGGAGGAGATCTTCGCCTTCGAAGGCGGCACGCGCGGCTTCGTGGAGTACATCAACAAGGCCAAGACGGTGCTGCACCCGACCGTGTTCCAGGCCACGGGCGACCGCATGTCGGACCAGGGCACCAACATCTCGGTGGACGTGTCGATGCAGTGGAACGACGCCTACAACGAGACGGTGCTGTGCTTCACCAACAACATCCCGCAGCGCGACGGCGGCACCCACCTGACCGGCCTGCGCGCGGCGATGACACGCGTGATCAACAAGTACATCGAGGAGAACGAGCTGGCCAAGAAGGCCAAGGTCGAAATCTCCGGCGACGACATGCGCGAGGGCCTGACCTGCGTGCTCTCGGTGAAGGTGCCGGAGCCGAAGTTCTCCTCGCAGACCAAGGACAAGCTGGTGTCGTCCGAGGTGCGCGGCCCGGTCGAGGAGATCGTGGCCAAGACCTTGACCGACTTCCTGATGGAGAAGCCGAACGACGCCAAGCTCATTTGCGGCAAGATCGTCGAGGCGGCGCGCGCGCGCGAAGCGGCCCGCAAGGCGCGCGACCTGACCCGCCGCAAGGGCGTGATGGACGGCCTGGGCCTGTCGGCCAAGCTGGCCGACTGCCAGGAGAAGGATCCGGCGCTGTCCGAGCTGTACATCGTGGAGGGTGACTCCGCAGGCGGCTCGGCCAAGCAGGGCCGCGACCGCAAGTTCCAGGCCATCCTGCCGCTGCGCGGCAAGGTGCTGAACGTGGAGAAGGCACGCTTCGAGAAGATGCTCTCGTCCGAGCAGATCACGACCCTGATCGCGACGCTCGGCACCTCGATCGGGCCGGACGAATTCAACGTCGACAAGCTGCGCTACCACCGCATCATCATCATGACCGACGCGGACGTGGACGGCGCCCACATCCGCACCCTGCTGCTGACCCTGTTCTACCGCCAGATGCCGCAGCTGGTCGAGCGCGGCCACATCTACATCGCGCAGCCGCCGCTGTACAAGGTCAAGGCCGGGCGCGACGAGCGCTACCTGAAGGACGACGTCGAGGAAGCGAGCTACATGATGACCGTGGCCCTGAACGGCGCGGTGCTCACGCCGCGCGAGGGCGCGGACGCGATCCAGGGCGAGCAGCTGGCCGAGCTGGTGCGCCAGTTCAACTACGCCAACGCGATCATGATGCGCCTGGGGCGCGTGATCGACCGCGCGGCCCTCACCGCCATCATGACCGGCGTGACGCTGGACCTGACCACGCTGGACGCGGCGCAGGCCTCGGCCACGGCGCTGGCGGCGGCGATCGGCGACAAGAGCGTGAACGTGACCGTGCATTCGGACGAGCTGTCCGAGAAGCACGCGCTGCGCATCGACCGTCTGCACCACGGCAACGTGAAGGTGTCGACCATCGATGCCGACTTCGTGGCGGGCGCGGACTACGGTGTGCTGGCCAACGCGGCGGCGACCTTCAAGGGCCTGATCGGCGAAGGCGCGGTGGTGCGCCGCGGCGACGGCGAGCGCATGAAGGAGACGGCGGTGGCGGACTTCCACCAGGCCATGCAGTGGCTGCGCGACGAGGCGGAACGCACCGTCAGCAAGCAGCGCTACAAGGGTCTGGGCGAGATGAATCCCGAGCAGCTGTGGGAGACCACCATGGACCCGACCGTGCGCCGCCTGCTCAAGGTGCAGATCGAGGACGCCATCGCGGCGGACCAGATCTTCACCACGCTCATGGGCGACGATGTGGAGCCGCGGCGGGCGTTCATTGAGAGCAATGCTCTCCACGCGGGTAATATCGACGTGTAAATCGTGTCGGGTGACACATTATGTGAAAACTGTGCCAAGTTAGTGAAAAACTAATGACGCAGTTAATGAAAAAGGCTCCAAGGAGCCTTTTTTCACTTTAAGTGCCATCGATCCTATGGATTCTGGTAATTGTTGTGAGTAGTCTCAGATAGTGGCAATTTGTGAAAAGCTAGTCATCCACACTTCCGTTTCATATTTGGCCTCAATGTCTCGACAACTTGTAGTCGGAAAGGTTCAATTTGTATCTCACCCTCAACTATCCAGAAATTCTCCCCATAATTCAGAGTATTGCTGGCGGAATTTATGCGCCGAGTCTCGGCGGAAAACACTGCCTCATCGTCAAGTGCTCGAAAGAGATGATTCTGGCTATCCAGCTCAAGCGCGAATTTGCAGTTTATTTAGCACCAATCAAATTTAGCAAATTCGAATCCGGTTCAGCCCTGATTACAGCATTTTTTGATCAGGGCCACTCCCCGCTCATCATTACTACACCATTGACCAAAGACGATTCAACAACCCTAGAGCTGATCGAACTCTTCAAGTCAGATACATTTCAAGTTTTCTTTTTTGACCACAATGATCGAGAGCTACTTAGTTGTGAAGCTCGCGTTGTCGCCAATCCGCTAACGAACCGCATTAGGAACTACAGGCTTTCAAAACCAGGCCATGAAATGGCGCTAATCGAAGGCGCCAATGCTTGGTTTCGTGGGACTGGGAAAGCCGCCGATGACCAGGCAACCAAAATCAAACTCGAAAAGAATCTCTTTCGCGATGACTTCGTAATCATCGATGCATCACATACTACCGAGGGTGTCCGTGGTGCCAAACCCGTTTCTGTTAGCGCTCTTGTTAGGGAAGAGCCAGGACAATACCAAGAGCTAGATATTGTTCTCGCGCTCCAGCGCACGTTTCGACCGGGCCAGATCTTTTTGAATCCGATCAAGGAAGTCGACGGCGAGGAATTCGCCGACGTGCTAGTGGTGGGCGAACAGGTCGCCTTCATTATTCAGGCCAAGGACAGCCCGAACACGCAAAAGACCGTGGACTCAAAATTGGACCGAAAGAGACGGAAATCCATCTCCCAGCTTCAAGAAGGCATCAACCAGTTAAGGGGAGCAATCTCATTCATTCGCAACGATCCCAAGCTACTATTTGCGCTGAACGGCAGCACCGTGCAGATTGACCTGACCGGCAAGCCGCTCCTTGGGATTGTGATAGTCCGCGAGCTGTTCGACGACATGTACTCCGAATACGGCAGGATCGTCTTCGAACATGTCAAGAAAGCAGGAGTGGACACCGTTTTCTTCGATTTCCCCGAATTCAGCAAGATGACCCTGTACTGCAAGGACGAAGCCCTTTTTTTGAGTGCGGCACGGCAAATCCTCCAGACGGCAGAGAGCCTCCGCAAATTCCCGAGGCTTCGTTATTCAGGAAAGCCGGAATCAGACATTGATTACGACTTGCATAATCAAAGGTAATTAGCATTATTT
>DASRUW010000148.1:0-8100 GCA_035655255.1 Telluria sp.
GGGGCAGGGGCATACTCGAGGCCGAAGGTGCTGTTCAGGGTGCTCATGTCAAACTCCACATCGTCAAAGTTGATCGGATGAGTACAGAATACCATAACTACTGTATAAATCCACAGTTACTGTATAAATTTCCAGTGCTTGTCGTTTTTTCGCCATGATCCCCACGCCCCGGCCTCCCAGGTGGCTAGCTTTCGCCGCCGCCGCCGTCTTCCTGCTGCTGGCCCTGGCGGCCGCCTTCGCGCCCGGCGTGGATCTGGCCCTGGCCGGCTGGAGCGGGGCCCATCGCCATCCCTGGCTGACGGTGTTCATGTTCCACCTGACGCAGCTGCACCGCCCCGCCGGTGTGCTGGTCCTGGCCGCCTTGCTCGTGGGCTGGATGTGGAAGGATGGGGCGCGGCGGTGGGCGCTGCTGGCCGGCCTGGCCATCCCGGGCGGCCTCCTGTTGAACGTCTTGCTAAAGTATGCTTTCCGGCGCGCCCGGCCCAGCGTGGGGGAGCCGCTGGTCAATCTGGCGAGCTACAGTTTTCCGAGCGGCCACGCCAACGGGGCGACTCTGCTGTATCTCACGCTGGCCTGCTGGCTCTGGGCGCGCCTGCCGCGCGGCCGGGCAAGGCTGGCGACGGCCGCGGCGCTGGCCATGATTGTCCTGGTGGCCGCCAGCCGGGTCTACCTGGGCGCGCATTACCTGACCGACGTGCTGGCCGGAATGGCCGAGGGGACCGCTTGGCTGACGATCTGCATGCACCTGGCCGCCTGGCGGCAAGCGCCGCGCGGCGCCGGCTGACCGTCATTCTCAATGGCGGCGCCGGGACCGGACACGACGGCGCCGCCGCGGAGCAGGTCCGCGGCCTGTTCGCGCAAGCGGGCGCCCGGGCCGAACTCGTTCTCGCCCGCGATGGCGACGACCTCGCCCGTCACGCCCGCCAGGCCCTTGCCGGGGGCGCCGATGCGGTCGTCGCCGGCGGTGGCGACGGCACCCTCAACGCCGTGGCGGCGGTCCTGGCTGGCACCGGGGTCCCGTTCGGCATCCTGCCCCTGGGCACCCTCAACCACTTCGCCAAGGATCTCGGCATTCCGCTGGTGCTGGAAGACGCCGTGCGGACCGTGCTGCAAGGCCAGCTGCGCCGGGTCGACGTGGGCGAGGTCAACGGCCGCATCTTCCTCAACAATTCCAGCCTGGGGCTGTACCCGGACATGGTGCGCGAGCGCGAGCGGCAGCAGCGCCGCCTCGGCCGCGGCAAATGGACCGCCGCGCTGTGGGCCAGCCTGGCGGCGTTGCGCCGCTATCCCTTCCTGTCCGTGCGGCTGAAAGTGGAGGACGCCGAACATGCGCGCCGCACGCCCTTCGTCTTCATCGGCAACAACGCCTACCTGATGCAGGGCCTGTCGATCGGCGCCCGCGCCCGCCTGGATGAGGGCAAGCTCAGCGTCTACGTGGCCCAGCACCCGACCCGGCTGTCCCTGCTGCGCTTCGCCCTGCGCGCGCTGTGCGGCAAGCTGGCCCAGGCGCGCGACTTCGATGTCCTGTTGGTGGAGAATATGGACATCCACACCCGCCACCGCCGCCTGCGCGTGGCCACGGACGGCGAGCTGGCCGTGCTCGCTACGCCGCTGGCCTATCGCATCCGGCCCGGCGCGCTGGCGGTGATCGTTCCCTAGGAGTGCAGCATGCGTACCCTCGTGCATTTGTCCGATCTGCATTTCGGCCGCGTCAATCCCGCGCTGCTCGAGCCGCTCGCCGCCCGCGTGCACGCGGTGCGGCCCGACGTGGTGGTCGTCTCGGGCGACCTGACCCAGCGCGCCCGCAGCGCCCAGTTCGCGCAGGCCCGCGCCTGGCTGGACACCTTGCCCGGCCCGCAGATCGTGGTTCCCGGCAATCATGACATTTCCCTCTTCAACCTCTACCGCCGCTTCGCCGAGCCGCTCACGCGCTACCGCCGCCACATCACGGACGAACTGACTCCGGTGTACGAGGACGAGGAAATCGCCGTCATCGGCATCAACACCGCGCGCTCGCTGACCTGGAAGGACGGCCGCATCAACCGCGAGCAGGTCGGGCAGATCCGCGCCTGTTTCGAACGCCTGGCGCCGGAAGTGGTGCGGGTGGTCGTCACCCACCACCCGTTCGAATTGCCCGACGGTCATCCCAACGAAGGCGACCTGGTGGACCGCGCGGCCATGGCGATGGAAGCCTTCGCCGAATGCGGGGTGGACCTGCTGCTGTCCGGCCACCTGCACGCCAGCCTGGCATCGAGCACGGCCGCGCGCTATCCGTTCGACAGCTTCGCCGCCATCGTGGTCCAGGCCGGCACGGCCACGTCCACGCGCGAGCGGGGCGAGGTCAATTCCTTCAACGTCCTGCACATCGAACCGGACCGGGTGGACGTGGAACGTTACGGCTGGGACGTGCTGCAGCGCGAGTTTTCCCTGCTGAACACGGAAACCTTCATGCGCAGCGCCAACGTCTGGGTGCCGCACAGCGACGGCCTGCTGGCCGCCGGCATCTGATCACAGCCAGTAGTCGAACATACGCGCCGACAGCTCCAGCAGCCGGTCCTTGAGCGGGCGGTGCTGCCACTGCGCGTGCGTCACCTCGCGCGAGTTGCGCAGGTCTTCCTGGAAGGCCGCCTCCATGTCCTGTCCGAACGCGGGATCGAGCACCATCACGTTCAGCTCGTAGTTGTGCTGGAAGCTGCGCCGGTCGATGTTGGCTGAACCGATGGTGGACCAGCTCGCATCGATCACGGCCGTCTTGGCGTGCAGCACCGCCACCTGCAGCTCGAAGATCCTGACCCCGCTGGCCAGCAGCTGCTCGTAGGAGGCCCGCCCCGCGTGGAACACGAGGCCATGGTCCGATACCCCCGGCAGGATCAGGCGCACGTCGATGCCGCGTTTGGCCGCGTCGCACAAGGCCCCGATGATGTGTTGGTCCGGCACGAAGTAGGCGGAGGTGATGTGGATCGACTTCTTCGATTCCTGCATCGCGACCATGAAGGCCTTGTAGATTTCGAAGCCGCGCCCCGGCGTGGTGGCCAGCACGCGCACGATCTTGTCGCCCGAGCGGCCCAGCTGCGGGAAGTAGTTCGCTTCCTGCAGGTCGCCGCCTTGCTGGGCGATCCAGTTCGCGATGAAGGTGTACTGCAGCGCCGCCACGGCGGGTCCCTCGATGCGGATGTGCGTGTCGCGCCAGCCCACCTCCTTGCGGCTCGCGGGCGCCTGGCGCGAGCGGAACAAGGAACTGTTGGCGTAGTCGCTGCTGATATTGATGCCGCCCGTGAAGGCGATGCGCCCGTCCACGACCATCAGCTTGCGGTGGTCGCGGTTGTTGAGGCGCCAGTTGCCGCGCGCCTTGGCCGGATTGACGGGATTGAAGGCGAGCAGGTGGATGCCGGCCGCGCGCATGCGGTCGAAGAAGGCTTGCGGCACGCCCAAGGTCCCGACGCTGTCGTACATGATGTTCACGTTGACGCCGGCCTGCTGGCGCGCGATCAGGAGGTTGGCGAACTTGATGCCCACCTCGTCCTGGTCGAAGATGTAGGTCTCCAGGTTGATCGTCTCGCGCGCCGCGGCCGCCGCTTCCATCATGGCGTGCATGGTCTGCGGGCCGTCGAACAGCAGGCTGACCTGGTTGCCGGCAATGAGGGGGACACCGGTGACGGCTTCCTCCTGCGCCGCCAGCGCGCGCAGGTCACGGGTCGCATGCGACCAGCGCCGGGCGAGGAGGGCGTCGGCGCGCTCGGTGCTCAGCGTGCCCTTGGAGATGTTGACCGTGGGCGTGGCGCCGCTGTCGCGCTCGGGCGTATCCGGCACGGCGGGCAGGCTGGGACAACCGCCCAGCGGCAGCACGATCGCGCAGGTCAGCAGCCACTTGGCGGCCCGGCGCAGGAACAGGGTGCTCGACAGAAAGGCAAGCATGGCGGGGCATCGCAGGTCAAAAGCCCAGTGTACAACTGCCACCAAACAATGCTGTACGTTAGCGAACGGTCGGGCGCTTACTCGCGCGGGCAGTTGGCGACCTTGGGCTTGATTCCCTGCTGCATGCTGTCGCGCCCGTCGAGCGCGTGGTTCGACTCCACGTAGATGCAATAGGTGCCCAGCGCACTGCGCACCTTGTAGATGCGCCGGCCACTGTTGTTGGGGTCTTTCACTTCGTGGATCTCGGGCGCCTGGAAGAAGCGCGGCGCGGCGCGGGCCTGGTCGATCGCGTTGCCCAGGCGCTCGTCCTTGCTGTAGCCGGTGACGGGCGGCTTGCCGTGGTTCAGTTCGGCATCCGCCTTGCCCGCCGCCTGCAGCAGGCGCTGCGCGAAGCTGCCGCTGACTGGCTGGCTGGCAAAGGGATCGGCCGCAGTCTGGGCCGGCGCCACCTGGACCGGCGCAGGCGCTGCCGGGGCAGCGGCGGGCGCAGCCGGAGGCAGCGTGATCGCCCTGGGAACGGATGGCGGCGCGGGCGCGGGGCGCGCGGACGGGCGCGGCGCGCGGGGCGGCAACAGGTCGAACCACGTCTCGGCCGCGGGACCGGCGGGACGCGCCGTCCGGGGCGTTTGCAGCCAGAGCAAGGCCAGCAGGTGCGCCAGCGCGACCAGGGCGATGGCGGGCCAGCGGCGGGATGGATGAGCGTCGGCGAACATGTCGGCGCGATGTTACACTCGGACGGCTTAGGCCGTTCTTAACAACGAGGAAAGATATGTACCTGACCTATTTCAACGGGCAGTGGACCGAGGGTAACGCGCCCCTGTTCGGCGCCATGGACCACAGCGTGTGGCTGGGCTCGTCCGTATTCGACGGCGCGCGCGCCGTGCGCGGTCATCTTCCGGACCTGCGTCCCCACCTGCAGCGCGTGATCCACTCCGCCGAACGCGTCGGCCTGCGCTGCCCGCTGTCGGTCGACGAGATGGAAAACCTGGTGCGCGAAGGCGTCGCCAAGTTCCCGCCGGACGCGGAGCTGTACATCCGCCCGCTGGTGTTCGGTTCGGACGGCTTCCTGGTGCCGCTGCCCGAAAAGAGCGGCTTTGCCCTGACCCTGTTCGACGCGCCGCTGCCGCCGTTCAGCGGCTTCTCGGCCTGCCTGTCGACCCTGCGCCGGCCCGACCCGAGCATGGCGCCGACCGACGCCAAGGCGTCCGCCCTGTACGCCAACACCACCCGCGCCCTGCGCGAGGCGAAGGAGCGCGGCTTCGACAACGCGATCATGCTCGACAGCGCCGGCAACGTGGCCGAGTTCGCGTCGTCCAACCTCTTCATCGTCACGCCGGCAGGCAAGGTCGTGACGCCCGTCCCGAACGGCACCTTCCTGTCCGGCATCACACGCGCCCGCGTGATCGACCTGCTGGCGCGCGCGGGCATCGCGGTCGAGGAGCGCACCGTCAAGCCGGAAGAGCTGGACACGGCCGTCGAGATCTTCAACACCGGCAACTACGGCAAGGTCACGCCCTGCATCCGCTACGAGCACCGCAGCCTGGCCGTCGGCCCCGTCGCGACCAAGGCGCGCGACCTGTACGCCGCGTTCATGGAACAGACCTGATCCCTTGAGCAAGACCGTCCTGCCCAATGAGCCGCGCCCGGTCAGCTCGCCGCGCGAGCAGGCCCTGGCCGGACGCTTCCTGCTGCCCGCGCTGGCGGAGCTGGAAGCCTTCTTTTACGCGGTGCGCGCCCAGATCGAGCCCGCCCTCAAGGCGGCGCAGCCGGTCAAGATGGGCAAGCCGTTCCCGCTCGGCCAATGCCTGGAGATTTCGCTCGCGGCCCAGGAACTGCTGTCGCGCATCGATCCGGCGACCCTGGACGAGAAGGCGGCGCGCGGCCACGCCGCCTACCGCGCTTTCCTGCAGGCCGGCGGCAGCTGGCGCCAGGTGTGGGGCGACCTGCGCGGCGAATTCTTCCAGAACGCCTTCCAGCTCGGCACCTTATATGTGGACGTGGCCAACGACACCGTTACGCCGACCAAGCCCAAGGTGGAGATCCTGCCCTTCGAACAGGCGCGCTTCGTGCCGATCGCGGACTTCCGGCATTTCTCCCGCGTGGGCGAGCGCTACTGGAAGGACCGCATCTACCCGAACCATGTGCTGCCCGAGCTCGCGCCGTACTGCCCGCTGGTGCACGTCAACCAGCAGGGCGTGGCCGTGCTGCGCGAAGCGTCGGACTACATGCTGGCGTTGGCGCAGGCCGCGCAGTTTCGCCACAGCGAGGACGTGCTGGCCGACGCGCCCATGCCGTCCGAGCTGTTCGGTCACGTCGTGCGCGCCCTGGCCGGCACTGGACTGGCCGCCGCGCCGGATCCCGAGGAGGGGCGCCGCCGCGCTTTGGCGCTTTGCCGCGAGTGGCGCGCGCAACGCCGCCATGCCCTGCCCGAGCGCAAGGGCGAGCTGGTGTCCGCCGTCAAGCTTGCCAATGACAAGCTGATCGCGGCCGGCCCGGTCCCGCCGCCCGCGCCGCGCCCGCTGCCCGTCACCCTGGAACACTTCGGCCGGCGCCGCTGGAAGCGCGCGCAGGACTACCGTTTCGCCGCCGCCGACACGCTGGCGCCATTGACGCTCGGGGAAGCGCCCCAGGCCATGCTGTCGCTGCCGATCGTCTTCGTCGCGCAGGACGGCGGCTACGTACCGGCGGCGCTGCTGGGGCTGGAAGCGAAACGGAACCTGCTGGTGGGAGCGGACGGCGGCTGGCGCGGCGACTACGTGCCGGCGGCGTACCAGGCTTATCCGTTCAGCCTGCAGCCCGGCCCGCGCGGCCAGCAGCTATTGTGTTTCGACGTGGCGAGCGGCCAGGCCGCCGAAGAGGAAGGGGAGGCGTTCTTCGCTGAAACCGGTGCGGCCGCGCCGGCGGTGACGGCTGCGGCCGACCGCCTGTTCCGCCTGCAGCGCGAGCAGCAGGACACGCGCCGCGCCTGCGCCGCCCTGGCGCGCCATGGTGTGCTGGAAGCGTGGCCCGTGCGCGTGCCCACGGCGCGCGGCGAATGCTGCATCGACGGCTTGTTCCGCGTGGCCGGCGCGGCGCTCGATGCGCTGCCTGCCGCCGCGTTTGAAGAACTGCGCCGCGCCGGCGCTTTGCAGCTGGCCTACTGCCAGCAGTGGTCCATGCCCAACCTGGCGCGACTGGCGGCGCTCAGTGCGCCTTAGCCGGACAATCCGCGCCAACCCACTTGCCGCTGACGTCCATGTTCATGTTCTGCGGCTTGCCGGTTTCGGTGCTCGTCATGTTCATGGTCATGTGATACGCCGAGTCCCCGGACAGGGTCATCTCGCCGCTGCCGGTCGCTTTCGGGCAGCTCATGCTCCAGCGGATGGTGCTGCCGGTCGCCGACTCGCGCTTCGTCGTGCAGTTACCCTGGTGTTGCACCGGCATCTGCCCCTGTGCGATCATGTCCTTGGTCATGCAGACCTTGGCGGTAATGACGTTGCCCGCCATCACCACACCCTGCTTGGCCATCATGTCTTCCATCATTTTGCGCTGGTCCGGCGGCATTTTCGCCATCTCGCTTTGCATGCGCGCCATTGCCTGCTCCATCTGCCCATCACCGCTTTTCATCTTCGTGTTGACTTCCCACAAGCCAGGCTTCATGTTCTGTGCCGAAGATGGCAGCGCCGCGAGCGCCGCTACCAGAAAAAGTCCGAGACCGAATTGGGGTGCTTTCATGCCAGCTCCACGGTGGGTTGATTAATGTTGAAGGATATACCATAATTTTTCTTTTCACCTCCACTACTGACGGGAATCCAACAGTGAAACGCTTGATTGTATTGATGCTGGCCGCCGGCATCCTCTCCCCTGGTTTCGCGGCCGCCCCGGCTGCCGCCGCCGACAAACCGGCCGCCGCCGCCCGCGGCCCCCTGGCCGGACCCGTCAAGGTCACCTCGGTCGAAGGCATCACGGAATACCGTCTCGGCAACGGCATGCGCGTGCTGCTGTTCCCGGACGCGTCCAAGCCGACGCTGACGACCAACATCACCTACATGGTCGGTTCCCGCCACGAGAACTACGGCGAGACCGGCATGGCCCACCTGCTGGAGCACCTGGTCTTCAAGCCCAGCAAGAACTTCAGCGGCAAGGATGGCCAGCCCAACATCGTCCAGACCCTGAACAAGGTAGGGGCCCGCTTCAACGGCACCA
>DASRUW010000149.1:0-4196 GCA_035655255.1 Telluria sp.
ACTTCCTCGGCGCGCGCTGCGGCGTGCTGCAGGTGGCGCGCGACGCGGCCCACGCGCGCGTCCAGCGCGAGATCGCCGCACACTGGAACTACCCGCCCGACTACGCGCGTTGGCTGGAGCGGGACGAGGCCAGCGCCGTGCTGGGTCATCCCGCGCCGGACGGCGGCTGGCTGTTCCCCCAGGCGGGGTGGGCGCGTCCGTCCAGCGTGTGCGCGGCCATGCTGGACGGCTGCGGCAGCCGCCTGGAGCGGCGCTTCGGCATCGGCCCGTCCACCATCGAGAGGAGCGAAGACGGCTGGCGCGTGTTGGACGCGGCGCGTGGCGTGGTGGCCGAGGCGCCCCATCTCGTGGTCGCCAACGGCGCCGGCGCGCTGGCGCTGGAACAGACCGCCGGGCTGCCGCTGGCGCGGGTGCGCGGCCAGGTCACGCACCTGAGCGAGGGCATGGCGCCCGCGCTGCCGGTGGTGCTGTGCCGCGAGGCCTACATGACGCCGGCGGTCGAAGGCCTGGTCTGCACCGGGGCCACCTATGACGACATCGACGAAACCCAGCTGCTGCCGTCGAGCCAGCACGAGAACATCATGAAAGCGCGCTCCATGCTGGCCGATCCCGAGCTCGCGAGCAACGCGCCGCTGGCGGGCCGCGTGGGCTTTCGCTGCGTGCCGCCGGACCGCCTGCCCCTGGTCGGTGGCGTGCCGGACGACAGCGCGGCGCAGCAGCGCGAACGCCTGCGCGACGTGGTCCGCCATCCCGGCTTGTGGAGCCTGCTCGGTTACGCCTCGCGCGGCCTGATCTGGGCGCCCTACATGGCCGAGGTGCTGGCCGCGCAGATCGAAGGCGAGCCGCTGCCGCTGGAAGCGAAGCTGCGCGACGCGATCGATCCGGGGCGCTTCCGGCTGGCGCGTCGGCGCGGGCGTCGGTAAGTCGCCACAAGCCGACGTCAAAACCGGGGCCGGACCCAAAAACCGGGGTCAGACCCCCGGGCAGCTGCTATAATTGACGTGCGGCAACTTTTGGGGAGCCCCCGCCCATGGACGATTCTTCCAGCACAGACGACGGCAACGACCTGTCCCTGTTCCTGGCCTCCACCGCCCACGACATGAAGAACTCCATCAGCGTCTTGTCCGGGACGCTGGAGAGCCTGTTGGCGCGCTCCTCCGCCGAGACCGAGGCGGCCTACCCGCAGATGGCGCACATGCTGTACCAGACCAAGCGCCTGAACGACAACCTGATCCAGCTGCTGGCCCTGTACAAGCAGGTCGGCAAGCCCGAGTACCCCTTCGACGTCCAGCCGATCGAGATGGTGCAGCTGGTCGAGCAGGTCGTGTCCTCCGTGCGCGTGCTGGTCAAATCCAAGAACGTGAGCCTGGAGACGGACTTCGACCCCGACCTGATCTGGCACCTGGACGAGGACCTGATCATCGGCGTGCTGGGACACGCCATCAACAACGCCATCCACTACACCAAGGACCGGGTGCGCCTGGCCATCGCGGTGGTGGACGGCTGCCTGGAACTGCGCGTGGAGGACAACGGCAGCGGCTATCCGGGCGCGATGCTGGAAGCGGGCGCCTCCGCCATGAGCGGACGCCGCACCGGCGTCAACTTCCTCACCAACAGCACCGGCCTGGGCCTGTACTTTTCGAGCGAGGTGGCCAAGATGCACCGCCACCGCGGGCGTTCCGGCGCGCTGCGCCTGGAAAACGGCGGCGCCTTCGGCGGCGGCTGTTTCGTCCTCAGCCTGCCGTAGGAGATGCGATGAGCGAGCGTGGCCTGCCGGTCTCGATCAACGCCGTCAACTGGGCGGACAAGTACTACCTGATCGTCGACGACTTCATCGGCGTGCGCCAGCTGCTGCGCGAGAGCCTGCGCAACCTGGGCGCCAAGAACATCGACCAGGCCTCGTCGGGAGGCGAGGCGATGGTGCTGCTGGCAAAGACCCGCTACGACGTGGTCCTGTGCGACTACAACCTGGGCGAGGGCAAGAACGGGCAGCAGGTGCTGGAGGAGGCGCGCGTGCGCGGCCTCTTGATGCCGTCCTCGGTGTGGCTGATGGTGTCGGCCGAGAAGGCGGTCGAATCGGTGATGGGCGCGGCCGAGCACCAGCCGGACGCCTACCTGCTCAAGCCGATCACGGAAGGCGTGCTGCTCACGCGCCTGAACCGCGTATGGCACCGCAAGCAGGTGTTCCGCGAGATCGATTCGGCCTTCGGCGAAAAGGACTACCTGCGCGCGGCGCGCCTGTGCGAGGAGCAGATCGCACAGCACCGCGTGCACGAGATCGACCTGCTGCGCATGAAGGCCAGCATGCTGCTCAAGGCCGGGGTGCCGGAACAGGCGCGCGAAGTCTACGAGCGCGTGCTGGCCCAGCGCGAGTACCAGTGGGCGCGCGCCGGCATCGCCAAGATCCGCATGGCCAACGGCGAGAACGAGCAGGCGCGCCAGATCTTCCAGAACGTGATCAACGAGAACCGCTGGTACATCGACGCCTACGACCAGCTGGCGACCGCTTTCTCCAACATGGGCATGCACGAGGAGGCCTGCAGCATCCTCGAGCGCGCGACCAAGCTCTCTCCCAACTCCGTGCTGCGCCAGCGCAGCTTCGGCAATGTCTGCCTGCGGCTCGGGAACATCGGCCTGGCCGAGAAGGCCTTCCGCAAGTGCATCGCCATCGGCGAGTACTCGATCAACAAGACGCCCGAGGCCTACTTCGGCCTGGCGCGCGTGTGCGGCCGCAAGAACGAAACCAAGGAAGCCTTGCAGCTGCTGCTCGCAGCGCAGCGCGAATTCGCGACCGACGAGGTGCAGCTGCGCGCCAAGGTCACCGAAGGCATGGTCTATCACGAGAGCGGCGACTACCGGCGCGCGCGCAAGGCCGGCGACGACATCGAAGAGATGCTGCGCCAGCGCGGCGACCGGCCGGACGTCACCACCTGCCTCGAAATGGCGACCCTGCTGTTCGCGGTCGGCGTGAAGGAGCCGCCGGTGGAGCTGCTGTGCTACGTCATCAAGAACAATCACGACAACGCCGTGCTGCTCGACGAGGTCCAGGGCATCTTCGAGAAGGCCCGTATGGGCGACGAGGGCAAGGCGCTGATCTCCGCTTCGAAGAAGGAAGCGTCGGACCTGATGAACCAGGGCGTGCTGCTTTGGAAGACCGGGAAGATCGAGGAGGCCGTCACCTGGATGCGCGAGGCGCGGCGCAAGGTGCCGAACAACCTGCGGATCCTGTTCAACGCGGCCCAGATCCTCATCTCGCACATGCAGCAGCGCGGCTTCGACCCGGACCTGTCCGACGAAGCGGCCGAGGTGCTGCTCCACGTCGACAAGATCGCGCCCGGCCAGCAGCGTTTCGCCCAGCTGATGGAACAGCTCGCGTCCCTGGGCCGCAAGAAGGAAAGCGAATCCGCTTGATGTAACTTAATGTAAATGAGAATTATTCTCGTTTACTTCCGTGGCCGCTTTGCTACAATGTCTGACCTCCAAGACTCGTGCATCGCGCTGACGTGACTCCGAACCAACCCACACTGGCGCAGGCCAAGCAGCGCACCGGCTGGCTCAAGACTTTGCTCAAGTGGCATTGGATCAGCTCCGCCTTGTGCCTGGTCGCGATGCTGCTGTTCGCCGTCACCGGCATCACCCTCAATCACGCCTCTCTGCTCGAAGCCACACCCACCGTCGTGCGCCAGCGCGCCACCGTACCGGCGCCGGTGCGCGCGGAGCTGGCCGCCTACGCCGCCGCCCATGACGGCGCCAAGGCCGCGGTCACGCCGCGCGCCGCCGCCTGGCTGGCCAGCCAATGGCGCGTCGACGCCGGCGCCGCGCCGGGCGAATGGTCGGCGGACGAACTGTACCTGCCGCTGCCGCGGCCGGGCGGGGATGCCTGGGTGCGTATCGGCGTGGCCGACGGCGCCGCCGAATACGAGCGCACCGACCGCGGCTGGATCTCGCTCCTGAACGACCTGCACAAGGGGCGCAATGCCGGATTGGCATGGACCCTGTTCATCGACCTGTTCGCCGTGGCCTGTCTCGTATTCTGCGTGACCGGCTTCCTGATCCTGCACACCCACGCGCCCAACCGCCGCCTGACCTGGCCGCTGGTCGGCTTCGGCCTGCTGCTGCCGCTGCTGCTGGCGCTCCTGTTCCTTCATTGAGAAAGGCTAGCTTGTGAAACTCCCGTATTCCATCGGCCTGTCGCT
>DASRUW010000150.1:0-4948 GCA_035655255.1 Telluria sp.
TCCATGACGGCGCCGATACCGGTCGGCAGACCGATGAACAGGGCCGGCAGCAGGAAGCCGAACCATTCCGGTCCGGTGGTGGCGGAAGCCAGCACCGCCAGCGCCAGCACGCCCGCCACCGCCGCGTAGGCATGGCGCGGCTGGCGGATGCCGGCGCACATGCCGCAGGCGAAAATGAAGAAGGTGCCGGCCCCGAAGTTGTGCGGCGCCCACAGCACACCGATCAGGCAGGTGAGCAGGATCAGCAGGATGCTGCGCTGCTGGTTGCGCCAGAACCCGGCCAGGTACATCGGCACGAACACGACGACGGTCAGCACGGCCAGCGCCAGCTCGCGCGCGGAAGCGGGCTCGAGGAAGTACTTCCACCAGAAGAAATTGAGCGTCAACAGCCACAAATAGGGCCGCTTGCCGATATCGGCCGGGGTCCAGGGACCGGTGAGCAGGCTGCGGAGTCGAGCGATCATGGGCGCCAGTATGCGGCAGCGCGGCGGCGCCGGCCAGTGACATTCGTCATCAGCTGGCCAGCGTAAGCGGAATCCCCAGCTCCCGGTACGGCGCCAGCAAGGCGTCGGGGGCGCCGGCCGCCGCCACGATGCCGCCAATCTCGTCGAGCCCCACCACGCGGTAAGGCGAGGCGGTGGCGAGCTTTTCGGACGAGGCCAGGACGATGGTCGACGCCGCCGCCCGGCACAGCGCACGCTTGACGCCCGCCTCCTCATGGTCGCCGGTGGTGAGGCCGGCCTGCGGGTGCAGGCTGCACACGCCCATGAAATACAGGTCGGCGCGCACCTGGGCGATCGCTTCCAGCGTCGCCGCGCCCACCGCCACCACCGAATGCCGGAACAGCCGCCCGCCCAGGATGATGACCTCGATGCGCGGATGGTCCACCAGTTCGACCGCGATCGAGGGGCTGTGGGTCACGATGGTCGCCTCCAGCTCCGGCGGCAGGTGGCGCACGAGCTGGGTGCAGGTGGTGCCGCCGTCGACGAACACGATCTGTCCCGGCTGCACCATGGCCGCCGCCGCGCGGCCGATGGCGGCCTTGTCGGCCGTCTGGATGTGCTGGCGGGCGGCGAAATCCGCCAGCGCCGGGCTGGCCGGCAGCGCGCCGCCGTGCACGCGCTGGAGCAGGCCCTCGCGCGCCAGCTCGCGCAGGTCGCGCCGGATGGTGTCCTCCGACACCCCGAGTTCGGCCGACAGACGCGAGGCGACCAGCTGCCCGTCGCGGCGCAGCACGTCCATCAGGTGTTTCTTGCGTTGGCTGGTGAGCATATGCGTTCCTGCACGAAAATTCTTGACGTTGCACGATTTTGCACGATAGTCTGAAAAAAGGCCAGCCATTCAAGGAAAAATCATGCAAGAACGGGTACGCATCAAGTCCATCGAGCTGCTGTCCGACGACCGCCACCTGCTGCGCAAGACCACCTACGACTTTCTCAACCGGGCCGGCGAATGGGTGGAGCAGCAGCGCGAAACCTACGACCGCGGCAACGGCGCCACCGCCCTCCTCTACAACCTGGAACGGCGCACGGTGCTGCTGGTGCGCCAGTTCCGCTTTCCCGCCTATGTCAACGGCCACCACGGCTTCCTGATCGAGACCCCGGCCGGGCTGCTGGAAGGGGCGGAACCGGCCGCGCGCATGCGCGCCGAAATCGAGGAGGAGACCGGCTACCGGGTCGAGGCCCTGCGCCCCGTGTACGCGCCCTTCATGAGTCCCGGCTCCGTCACCGAGCGGGTGCACTGCTTCGTCGGCGCCTACGCCGCACGCGACCGGGTCGGCCCCGGCGGCGGCCTGCCCGAGGAAGGCGAGGACATCGAGGTGCTGGAACTGGAGATCGACACCGCGCTGGCGATGATCGAACGCGGCGAGATCGTGGACGGCAAGACCATCATGCTGCTGCAGTACGCGCGCCTGCACCTGTTCGCGCCGCGCGGCATGATGATCCTGATCGCCGGCCCCTACCGCTCCGGCACCGGCGGCGATCCCGAGCGCATCGCGGCCAACGTGCGCGCGATGGAAGCCTGCGCCCTGCCCCTGTACGAGGCGGGCCACCTGCCGGTGCTGGGGGAATGGCTGGCGCTGCCGATGGTGCGGCTGGCCGGATCGAAACAGGAAGGCGATGCGGTGTTCGAGCGGGTGTTCCACCCGCACGCCCAGCGCCTGCTGGAGCGCTGCGACGCGGTGCTGCGGATCGGCGGCCCCTCGGAAGGAGCCGACCTGATGGTGACAACCGCCAAGCGCCTCGGCAAGCGCATCTTCCACGCGCTCGCCGAGGTACCGGGGCTTACTTCTTGACGGCGGCCGCCTTGGCCTTGGCGAAGTCGCCCGCCTCCACCACGGAGACGTTCTGCGGCTTGATGTACTCGCGCAGGGCGGCGTTCACGTCGGCCAGGCTGACCGCCTTGACCTTCGCTTCCAGGTCCTTGTCGAAGGCCATGGTGCGGTCGATGGTCAGGTAGTTGGCCAGCTCGCCGGACAGGGCGTTGTCGTCGGTGCGGGACACGTCCTGCGATTGCAGCCAGGCCTTCTTCGCTTCGGTCAGTTCGGCTTCGGTGAAGCCGTCCTTCAGCGCCAGGGCGATCTCTTCGCGCAGGGCCGCTTCCACCTTGGGGGTGTTTTCCGGCGCGCTGATCGCGTAGGCCAGCCACAGGCCGGCCGGGTCCAGCGCCGGCACGTTCAGCTGCGAGCCGACGCCGTAGGACAGTCCTTCCTTCTGGCGGATGCGGTCGGCCAGGCGCGAACGCAGCGCCCCGCCGCCCAGCATGAAGTCGGCCATGATCAGGGCCGGGTAGGCCTTGGCGTCGTCCTTGATCGGCAGCGGATGCACGGCCAGCAGCATGCTGTTGGCCTTGTCCGGGGTCTCCAGCGAGATCGCCTGGCCGGCCACCGGCTTGACCGCGCTCGGCACGCGCACGTAGGCCTGCTTGGCCTTCCAGTCGCCGAACAGCTTGGTGACCTGGGCCTTCAGCGCGGCCGGGTCGAAGTCGCCCACGGCGGCGATGGTGGCGTGGTCGGCGCCGTAGAACTGGTCGTGGAAGGCCTTCACGTCCTCCACCTTCACCGACTTTTGCGACGCCAGCAGCTCATCGAGGGTCAGCACGTGCTTGATGTGGCCGGCCGGGGTCGGGTCGATCATGCGGTTGAAGGCATTCACGGCCTGGGGCTGCGGTTCGGGGATCTGCTGCATGGTGCGGCCCACGTTCTCGGCCTGGAACTCGGCAAATTCCGCCGGTTTGTAGGCCGGCTGGCGCAGCACTTCGGCGAACAGGTCCAGTGCCGCCGGCAGGTTCTCGCGCACGGTGCGGAAGGACACGGTCACGCCTTCGGCGCCGCCTGTGACGCGGCCCTGGGTCTTGAGCTTGTCGAGCAGGTCCTTGATCTCCTGGCGGGTATGCTTCTCGGTGCCGTACATCAGCAGGCCCGCGGCGAAGCTGCCGATCTGCTGCTTGCCGGCCAGGCTGTCGGCCGCGCCGTTGCGCAGGCGGATGGTCACGCTCACGGAGCCGCCCTTGGTCTTCTTGGGCAGGAAGGCGCCCTTCATCCCGTTCGGCAGCGTGAAGCGCTGGGTGCGCGCCTCGATATTGGCCGGGCTCGGGTCGAAGGCTTCGCCCTGCGCGACCACGGCGTGGCCCTTGTAGTCCTTGACCATGGCGGCGATGTCCGGCACGCCGGGGACCGTGGCGCGGTCCGGCGCGTCGGTCGGCACGAAACGGCCCAGGGTGCGGTTGGACGGCTTGAAGTATTTCTCGGCCGCGGCCTGCACGTCCTTGGCGGTCACCTTCGCCACCTGGTCGCGGTGGACGAAGAACAGGCGCCAGTCGCCGGCGGCCATCGACTCGGTCAGCGCGATCGACAGGCGGGCGGTGTCGTTCAGCGCCAGCTCTTCGTTCTTGGCGATGGTGGCCTTGGCGCGCGCCACTTCCGCGTCGGTGACCGGGTTGGACTTGAGGTCTTCCAGCACCTTCAGCATCGCATCCTGGGCGGCGTCGAGCGACTTGTCCTTGTCGACCACGGCGCCGAAGATGCGGTAGCCCGGCTCCAGGTTCGACACCACGTCGTATTCGAGACGGGTGGCCAGCTTCGATTCGACCAGGGCCTTGTGCAGGCGGCCGCTCGGGGCGTCGACCAGCACGCGGCCCAGCACTTCCAGCGCCGCCGCATCCGGGTGGCCGGACGGCGCGACGTGGTAGCCGGCGCCGATGAACTGGGTGCCGCCGCTGCGGCGCACGGTCACGCTGCGTTCGCCGTCCTGCACCGGCTCGCTGGTGTAGGTCGGGGACAGCACGCGCGCCGGCTTCGGAATGCGGCCGAACAGCTCGTTGATTTCCTTGAGCGCCTTGGCTTCGTCGAAGCGGCCGGCCACCAGCAGGATCGCGTTGTCCGGCTGGTAGTAGCGGTGGTAGAAGGCGCGCAGGTGCTCGATGTTCACCTGCTCGATGTCGGAGCGCGCGCCGATGGTGGACTTGCCGTAGTTGTGCCAGTCATAGGCCACGGCCTGCAGGCGCTCGGTGGTCACGCCGATCGGGTCGCTCTCGCCCATCTCGAACTCGTTGCGCACCACCGTCATCTCGCCCTTGTTGGTCTTGGTGTTCCACAGGTCGTCCTGGGAGATGTTGGCGTTGATCATGCGGTCCGCCTCCAGCGCCAGCATGGTGTGCAGGTTGGCGTCGTTGGCCGGGAAGGTGGCGTAGTAGTTGGTGCGGTCGTACCAGGTGGTGCCGTTGAATTCGGCGCCCAGGCCGTTCAGGATTTCGACCGGCGTCTTGGTGCCCTTCTTGCCGCCGAAGTTCTTGCTCGGCTTGAACAGCAGGTGCTCCAGCAGGTGGGCCATGCCGGTCTCGCCGTAGTTCTCGTGGCGGGAACCGACCATGTAGGTGATGTTGGTCGTCAGCGTCGGCTTGGACGCGTCCGGGAACAGCAGCACGCGCATGCCGTTGCCGAGACGGT
>DASRUW010000151.1:0-4912 GCA_035655255.1 Telluria sp.
GATGCAGCCGATCAGTGGCCCCCGCGTTCGCGGGGGCACGGCGGCTATCACACGTTACTGGAAGGCCTGGATGCCGGTCTGGGCACGGCCCAGGATCAGGGCATGGATGTCGTGCGTGCCTTCGTAGGTGTTGACCACTTCCAGGTTCACCATGTGGCGGATCACGCCGAATTCGTCGGAGATGCCGTTACCGCCCAGCATATCGCGCGCCACGCGGGCGATCTCCAGCGACTTGCCGCAGGAGTTGCGCTTCATGATCGAAGTGATCTCGACCGCGGCCGTGCCTTCGTCCTTCATGCGGCCCAGGCGCAGGCAACCCTGCAGGCCGAGCGTGATCTCGGTCTGCATGTCGGCCAGCTTCTTCTGCACCAGCTGGTTGGCGGCCAGCGGGCGGCCGAACTGCTTGCGGTCCATGGTGTACTGGCGCGCCGTGTGCCAGCAGGCTTCGGCCGCGCCCAGCGCGCCCCAGGCGATGCCGTAGCGGGCCGAGTTCAGGCAGGTGAACGGGCCCTTCAGGCCGCGCACGTCCGGGAAGGCGTTCTCTTCCGGGCAGAACACCTCGTCCATGACGATCTCGCCGGTGACCGAGGCGCGCAGGCCGAACTTGCCGTGGATGGCGGGCGCCGACAGGCCCTTCCAGCCCTTCTCCAGCACGAAGCCGCGGATCGCGCCTTCGTCGTCCTTGGCCCACACGACGAACACGTCCGCGACCGGGGAGTTGGTGATCCACATCTTGGCGCCGGTCAGCTTGTAACCGCCGTCGACCTTGCGCGCGCGGGTGACCATCGAGGCCGGGTCGGAGCCGTGGTTCGGCTCGGTCAGGCCGAAGCAGCCGATCCATTCGCCGGTGGCCAGCTTGGGCAGGTACTTCTGCTTCTGCGCCTCGGTGCCGAATTCGTAGATGGGGACCATGACCAGCGAGGACTGCACGCTCATCATCGAGCGGTAGCCGGAGTCGACCCGTTCGACTTCGCGCGCGATCAGGCCGTAGGCCACGTAGTTCAGGCCGGGGCCGCCGTATTGCTCGGGGATGGTCGGACCCAGCAGGCCCAGTTCGCCCATCTCGCGGAAGATGGAGTTGTCCATCCGCTCGTGGCGGAAAGCCTCGAGGATGCGCGGCTGCAGCTTGTCGGTGCAGTAGGCGGCCGCGGCGTCGCGGATCATGCGCTCGTCGTCGGTCAGCTGGTCGTTGAGCAGGAGCGGGTCGTCCCAGTGGAATTGGGCCTTGCGGGATGCATTCATGGCTGTCTCGTTATAGGGGTATAAGAAAACTTGTATAGACGGGATTGCTTAATCCGCCATTTTACCGCGATTGGCTGCTGCTGAACTGCCCGCCATGGAAAATCAGGGAAGGCTGGTCGCGGAATTCACAGTGTTCCACTTCCCCCACGAAGATGACATGGTCGCCTTCCGGATAACGGCTGCGGTTGTGGCATTCGAACCACGCCGAGCAGCCTTGCAGGACCGGCTGGCCGGTGCGCGACAGCTCGTATTCCACCCCGCTCCAGGGATCGTCGGTGCGGCGCGAGAACAGCTTGGCCAGGTGCTCCTGCCCGGCCGCCAGCACGTTGATCACGTAGTGTGAGTTGCCGCTGAAGATGGGCAGGCTGTTGGCGCCGTTGCCCAGGCTCCACAGCACCAGGGGCGGGTCGAGCGAGACGGAATTGAAGGAGCTCGCCGTCAGCCCACGGAAGCTGCCGTCGGCCAGCCGGGTGGTGATCACGGTCACCCCGGTTGCAAACTGGGAGAGTGCGCGGCGAAATTGCACGGCATCGAACTGCCGCGTTTCGGCACGGGGGGAGCTGGTATTCATGGAAGCGCGAGGTTATTGCCGATCATTATGCCAAAAACGTGCGCCGCCAGTGGGTTTGGGTTAAAGTGGTCTCCATACGACAAGATTTCTTTCAGTGGAGTAGGCGATGAGTACGGACTATGCCGTGCTGGGCGGCGGCTGCTTCTGGTGCGTCGAGGCCGTGTACCTCGAAGTCAAGGGCGTCACCAAGGTCGAATCCGGCTACATGGGCGGCCACACCGAGCGCCCGACCTACGAGCAGGTCTGCTCCGGCACGACCGGCCACGCCGAGGTGGTGCGCGTCGAGTTCGACCCGGACGTGGTGTCCTACCGCGACCTGGTCGAAATCTTCTTTACCATTCACGACCCCACCACCCTGAACCGCCAGGGCAACGATATCGGCACCCAGTACCGCTCCGTCATCTTCACGCACAGCCCGGAGCAGGAGGCGACGGCACGCCAGGTCATGGCCGAGATGGCCGCCGTGTGGGACGCCCCCATCGTCACCCAGGTGGTGCCGGAACAGGCCTGGTACAAGGCCGAAGACTATCACCAGGACTACTTCCGCCAGCATCCCCTGCAGGGCTATTGCGCCTTCGTGGTCGCGCCCAAGGTGGCGAAGTTCAAGAAGACCTACGCGCACCGGCTCAAATGAAAGTCGTGATCGTCGACGACACGCACATCAACCTGGTGTTGATGTCGCGCCTGATCGAGAAGCTCGAGGACGTCGCGACGGTCACGTTCCAGTCGGCCCATGCGGCGCTCGAGTTTTGCCGCAACAATCCCTACGATTTGCTGATCCTGGATTACCTGATGCCCGACCTGAACGGGCTGGAGTTCATCTCCTGCCTGGGCGGCGATCCGCGCCAGCGCCCGCCGGTGCTGATGGTGACGGCCAGCCAGGACGTGGACGTGCGCCACCGCGCGCTCGAGAGCGGGGCCAACGACTTCCTGATCAAGCCGATCGACAAGGTCGAGTTCCTGGCCCGCACCCGCAACATGCTGGAGCTGCGCCGCGCCACCGTGGCGCTGGAAAACCGCGCCAGCTGGCTGGCCAGCGAAGTGAACAAGGCCACCGCCGACCTGCGCGCGCGCGAACAGGAGACCATCCTGCTGCTGTGCCGAGCCAGCGAATACCGCGATCCCGAAACGGGCGAGCATATCCAGCGCATGGCCCACTATTCCTGCCTGATCGCGGCGGAGCTGGGCCTGTCGGCCAAGGAGCAGGAACACATCCTGAACGCGGCGCCGATGCACGACATCGGCAAGGTCGGCACGCCCGACCACATCCTGCTCAAACCCGGCCGCCTCGACCCGGACGAACTGGCCATCATGCGCCAGCATGCGGCGATCGGCTACCGGATCCTGGCCGGCAGCCAGGCCGAGATGCTGCAGCTGGCCGCCGTCATCGCCCATACCCATCACGAGAAATTCGACGGCAGCGGCTACCCGCGCGGGCTGGCGGGCGAGGACATCCCGCTGGTCGGGCGCATCGTGGCGGTGGCCGACGTGTTCGACGCGCTCACCAGCGCGCGCCCGTACAAGAAGGCCTGGAGCATCGAGGACGCGCGCCGCTACCTGGAAGAGAACAGCGGCAGCCACTTCGATCCGCGCTGCGTGGACGCGCTCCTGAAGCGCTGGCCGGCCGTGCTCGAGATCCGCGAGCGCTACAAGGACCAACCCGGCGCGGGCGCCTGAGATGCGGCACAAGCTCGTCGTGCGCCAGCTGCGCCGCTGCTTCGGCGTGACCAGCGAGCGTGACCTGCGCCAGCGCCTCGACGCCCTGCACGCGCGCGGCGACAGCGCCTTGGCCGACGGCCTCGAATCCTTCCTGTTCCAGACCGAGGACGCCTACGCCCAGTTCGAGCGCGACCTGCAGGTGCGCGCCCGCATGCTCGACATCAGTTCGGAGGAGCTGACCCGGGCCAACGCCCAGCTGCGCGACGCCGCGCGCGACCGGCTGGCCGCGGCGGAGGCGGCGCACCGGCGCATCCTGAACAGCCTGCGCGAGGTGGTGTTCCAGACCGACCCCGAGGGCAACTGGGTCTACCTCAATCCGGCCTGGGAGCACATCACCGGCTTTCCGGTGGAAGACACGCTGGGCCAGCGCGCGCTGTGGTACGTGCATCGCGAGGACGGCGCGGCCTTCTTTCCGCGCATCCTGGCCCTGATCGCGCGCGAGGAACAGCACTTTCGCGAGCAGATGCGCTTCAAGCACCGCGACGGCAGCTACCGCTGGCTGGAGGTGTTCGCCCGCCGCATCGAGGACGACGCCGGCGCCAACGCCGGCCTGTCCGGCTCCCTGATCGACATCACGGAACAGAAGCTGGCGCAGGACCAGCTGATCATCAGCGAGCAGCGCCTGCACCAGGCCCTGCGCGCCACCGACAGCCACCTGTGGGACTGGGACCTGTCCCGCCCCCAGCCTTACGTCGATCCGCAGTGGATGGCGAGCCTGGGCTTCGAGTTCGCGCACGAGACGGAGGTGGACTGGTCCCAGCAGGTCCACCCGGACGACCTGGCCCGCTGGTCCGTGCACCTGCGCGAGCACCTCAAGCGCGAGCGGCCGGAGCTCGACATCGAGCTGCGCTTTCGCATGCCGAACGGCGAATGGCGCTACACCCTGGTGCGCGGCAAATGCGTGGCCTGGGACGGCGCGCGCGCCCTGCGCCTGGCGGGCACCTTGCAGGACATCAGCCCGCGCAAGGAAGCCGAGGCGGCCGCCACGCGCCAGCAGGAATTGACCGAACAGATCCTCGACCAGCTGCCGATCGCGGTGTTCCTGAAGGACCGGACGGGCCGCTTCGTGCGCTTCAACCGCACCTTCGAGCGCCACTCGCACACTACCCGCGAACAGATGCTGGGGCGGCGCATCGAGGACTTCGCTTCGCCCGGCTGGTCGGCCATCACCCACGAGGACGACGAGCTGGCCTGGAGCAGCGGCCGCATGGTCACGCGCGAGCGGCGCCTGACGCGCATCGATCCGCCGGTGGACATGCTGGTCAACCGCATCGTCATCAACAGCGGGGGCGAATCCTACCTGCTCGGGTTTTCGATCGACATCAGCGAGCAGCGCGCCGCGCGCGACGCCATGCAGCGCGCGGTGGAAGCGGCCGAGGC
>DASRUW010000152.1:0-2944 GCA_035655255.1 Telluria sp.
GCCCTTCATCCGCGACAGCGGCGTGGACGTGCTCGAATTCGACCTGGTCTTCACGCCGCTGCTCGATGAAACAGGCACGCCGCGCGGCGCCGTCTGCGCCCTCGGTCCGGCCACCGCGCCCGAACGCGCGGCCAGCGCCCACCTGCGCATCCTGGTGGTCGAAGACAATCTCGACGCCCAGTACCTGGTGTGCGAAATGCTGCGCGCCTTCGGCCACACGGTCGAAGGCGTGGCCCATGCGGACGACGCGCTGGCCCTGCTCGCCCGCACGGACTACGACGTGCTGTTCACCGACGTCAGCCTGCCCGGCATGTCCGGCGTGGAGCTGGCGCGCGCCGCCCTGGCAGGCCATCCCGGCCTGCACATCATCTTCGCTTCCGGCTATGGCGACACCCTGCTGCGGCATGTGGATTTCCCCTACGCATCGCTGCAGAAGCCTTACGATATCGACCAGTTGCAGGCCGCGCTGGCAAGGATTCGTGAGCACGAGAAACTGCACCGCTAGCGTGCGAAGGCCCAGCCCGTCCCTGGGCTAGAATCGACGCTTCCACGCCGTATCCTAGAAGCGCCGATGAACCGCCGTTGCCCCCGATCCGTCCTCCTCCTTTCCTCCCTTCGCTCTCGGCGGAGGGCCGCATGAACGAACAACGCGGCAACATGGGCGGGAGTTCTCTGTGGGGACTGTTGCCACACAGCCTGTTCGAGCAGCAAGCCGACCAGGCCCTGGCCGCGCGCGCGCTCGACCTGCTGCCATACAGCTGTTGTGTGCTGGACGAGTCCTGGCACATCCTCTACCTGAACCGAGCTGCGGCCCAGCTTGCCGCCCGCTTCGGCCTGCGCGCGGACGCCCTGGCCGGGCGCCGCGTCTGGGACGAAGTGCCCGGCCTGGCCGGCACCGCCGTCGCCGACGAGCTGGGCGCGGCCATGCGCGAGCGCCGTCCGGGCCGCACGGAGGTCTACTTCGAGCCGCTGCGCAGCTGGCTGGAAGTGCAGGCCTTGCCCGCCCCGGAGGGCCTGGTGGTGTGCGCGCGCGACATCAGCCACGAAAAGGCCGTGCCCCATCCTGCCCAGGACACGCCGGCCGGCACGCTGCTGGACGCGGCCGGCCTCGGCACCTGGGAGTGGGACGCGGCCAGCGACCGCTTCGTGCTCGACACCCGGGCCGCCTGGCTGTTCGGCTTGCCGGCCCACACCCCCGTGCTGTGGGAAGCGCTGCGCGCGCGCGTGCTCGATCTGGACCAGGACATGCTGCGCGAGCAGATGCTGCAGGCGCTCAAAGGCCCGGAGCGGATCGACCTCGAGCTGCGCGTGGCCGACCAGCCGGGCGCCCCGCGCTGGCTGGTGCTGCTGGGCCGCGCCACGGCGGCGCGCGGCCTGCGCGGCGTGGTGCGCGACATCAGCGCCCGCAAGGGGGTGGAGCACTCCCTGCGCCAGAGCGAGGAAGCGCTGCGCGCCCTGGCCGACTCGATCCCCCAGCTGGCCTGGATGGCCAACGCCGACGGCTACATCGTCTGGTACAACCGGCGCTGGTACGACTACACGGGCACCACGCCCGAGCAGATGCGCGAGCACGGCTGGCAGTCGGTGCAGGACCCGGAACTGCTGCCGCACATGCTGGAACGCTGGCGCGCCTGCCTGCGCACGGGCCAGCCGTTCGAGATGGAGTTCCCCCTGCGCGGCGCGGACGGCCAGTTCCGCTGGTTCCTCACCCGCGTCAATCCCGTGCGTGACGCGCTCGGCCACGTGGTGCACTGGTTCGGCACCAACACCGACGTCGACCAGGTCAAGCGCGTCGAGCGCGCCCTGCGCGAGGAATCGAACGTGCTGGAACTGCTCAACAACACCGGCGCGGCCCTGGCCACCCAGCGCGACCTGCGCTCGCTCCTGCAGACGGTATGCGACGCCGCCACCGACATCAGCGGCGCGCGCCTGGGCGTGCTGGTCTACCATCCGCGCGCGGACGAGCCCATGTGCGTGGCCACGGGCGCGGCGCCGGACGACTTCTCCTGCGCCGCCCTGTCCTCCACCTTCGCCGCCGCCCTGGCCGGCGGCTGCCCGGCGCGCGCCGACGACGTGCTGGCCCTGCCCCCGGACGCCATCCAGCCGCCCTGGCAGCAGCTGCCCAAGATGCATCCGCCCGTGCGCAGCTACCTGGCCGTGCCGATCTGCGCCCGCTCCGGCAGCATGCTCGGCTGCATCTTCCTCGGCCATCCGCAGCCGGGCCAGTTCGCCTCGCGCGCCGAGCGCATCGTGAGCGGCATCGCCTCCCAGGCCGCGGTGGCGATCGACAACACCCGCCTGTACGAAGCGGCCCAGCGCGCCGCCGAGGAACGCAAGATCCTGCTCGAGAACGAACGCCTGCTGCGCACCGAGGCCGAGCGCGCCAGCCAGATGAAGGACGAGTTCCTGGCGACCCTGTCGCACGAGCTGCGCACGCCCTTGTCCTCGATCCTTGGCTGGGCCCAGGTCCTGCGCCGCGGCAGCCGCGGCCCGGACGACCTGAACCGCGGCCTGCAAACCATCGAACGCAACGCGCGCGCCCAGGCCCAGCTGATCGAAGACCTGCTCGACATGAGCCGCATCACCTCCGGCAAGGTGCTGCTGGACATGCAGATCATCGCGCCCGCCCTGTTCGTGGACGCCGCCATCGAAACCCTGCGCCCGGCCGCGGACGCGCGCCAGATCCGCATCGAGCGCGCCTACGACCCGGACACCGGCCTCATCGCCGGCGACCCGGCGCGCCTGCAGCAGGTCGTGTGGAACCTGCTGTCGAACGCCATCAAGTTCACTCCGCGCGGCGGCACGGTGCGCGTGACGATCGCGCCGGCCGAAGGCCACGCCTGCATCGCCGTGTACGACACGGGCCAGGGCATCCGCCCCGAATTCCTGCCCCACGTGTTCGAGCGCTTCCGCCAGGCCGATGCCTCGTCCACGCGCCGCCATG
>DASRUW010000153.1:0-6485 GCA_035655255.1 Telluria sp.
GGTCGCGCCGAACGAGGTCTGGCGCTTGCGCGTGCCGAAAATGTGAAATGGACGCTGAGGCGGATCGTGAGACATGGCCCGCACGATAGCACAGCTCGCCACTCTTGTATTCCCTTGCATTAACCCCAAATAGGCCGGCAGTGCGTGATAAAATCAGCCTCTTTTTTGCCAGCCTGGCCCGCGAGCGTTGTATTTTTGTTATGATGCGGGCCGCATCCAATACAGAACAACGAGCATGTCTTTCCTGACCAAGATTTTCGGCAGCCGCAATCAGCGTCTGCTCAAGCAATATCGCAAGACCGTCGCCGCCGTCAACGCGCTCGAGCCGCAAATGGAGAAGCTGACGGATGCCGAGCTGCAGGCAAAGACGCCCGAGTTCAAGGAGCGCGTCGCCAAGGGCGAGACCCTGGACGACCTGCTGCCGGAAGCCTTCGCCGTTTGCCGCGAGGCCGCCAAGCGCGTGCTCAAGATGCGCCACTTCGACGTGCAGCTGATCGGCGGCATGGTGATCCATTACGGGAAGATCGCCGAGATGGGCACGGGCGAGGGCAAGACGCTGATGGCGACCCTGCCGGCCTACCTGAACGCGCTGTCCGGCAAGGGCGTGCACGTCATCACGGTCAACGACTACCTGGCCCAGCGCGATGCCGAGTGGATGGGCCGCCTGTACGGCTGGCTGGGCCTGTCCACCGGCGTGAACCTGTCGCAGATGGACCACGACACCAAGCAGAAGGCCTATGCGTCCGACATCACCTACGGCACCAACAACGAATTCGGCTTCGACTACCTGCGCGACAACATGGTGTACGAGGCCAGCGAGCGGGTCCAGCGCAGCCTGAACTTCGCCGTGGTGGACGAGGTCGACTCGATCCTGATCGACGAGGCGCGCACCCCGCTGATCATCTCCGGCCAGGCCGAGAACCATACCGACCTGTACCACCAGATCAACGAAGTGCCCAAGCTGCTCACGCGCCAGATCGGCGAAGAGACGCCGGACGGCAAGGGCAAGGTCGAAGTCCCGGGCGACTACACGCTGGACGAGAAGGCGCACACGGTGCTGCTGACCGAGGCCGGCCACGAGCACGCCGAGGAGATCCTGACCAAGATGGGCCTGCTGCCGGAAGGCGCTTCCCTGTACGACGCGGCCAACATCACCCTGATGCACCACCTGTACGCGGCCCTGCGCGCGCACGCCCTGTACCACCGCGACCAGCATTACGTGGTGCAGAACAACGAAGTGGTGATCGTCGACGAATTCACCGGCCGCCTGATGACGGGCCGCCGCTGGTCCGAGGGCCTGCACCAGGCCGTCGAAGCCAAGGAAGGCGTGCGCATCCAGAACGAGAACCAGACCCTGGCCTCGATCACCTTCCAGAACTACTTCCGCATGTACGCCAAGCTGTCCGGCATGACCGGCACGGCCGACACGGAAGCCTACGAATTCCAGGAGATCTACGGTCTCGAGACCGTGGTGATTCCGCCCAACCGCCCGTCCCAGCGCAAGGACCTGCAGGACCAGGTCTACAAGTCGGCCGAGGAAAAATACGGCGCCATGCTGCGCGATATCCGCGACTGCTTCGAGCGCGGGCAGCCGGTGCTGGTCGGTACCACCTCGATCGAGAACTCCGAGCTCCTGTCCGGCATCCTGGCCAAGGCGGGCCTCAAGCACGAGGTGCTGAACGCCAAGCAACACGCGCGCGAGGCGGAGATCATCGCCCAGGCGGGCCGCCCGGGCGGCATCACCATCGCCACCAACATGGCCGGCCGCGGCACCGACATCGTCCTCGGCGGTAACGTCGAGAAGCAGATCCAGTTCATCGAGGCGAACCCCGAACTGTCCGACGCCGACAAGGCGGCCCAGGCGCAAAAACTGCGCGACGAATGGCAGACGCTGCATGACCAGGTGGTCGGCGCCGGCGGCCTGCACATCGTCGGCACCGAACGCCACGAGTCGCGCCGCGTGGACAACCAGCTGCGCGGCCGCGCCGGCCGCCAGGGCGACCCGGGTTCCTCGCGCTTCTACCTGTCGCTGGACGATCCGCTCCTGCGCATCTTCGCCGGCGACCGCGTGCGCGCCATCATGGAACGCCTGAAGATGCCGGAAGGCGAACCGATCGAGGCGGGCATCGTGACCCGCTCCATCGAATCGGCCCAGCGCAAGGTCGAAGCCCGCAACTTCGACATCCGCAAGCAGCTGCTCGAATACGACGACGTGGCCAACGACCAGCGCAAGGTGATCTACACCCAGCGTAACGAGCTGCTCGAGACGACCGACATTTCGGAGCTGATCGCCAGCCTGCGCCATGGCGTGTTCACGGACCTCGTCCGCACCCACGTGCCGGCCGAATCGGTGGAAGAGCAGTGGGACATCCCGGCCCTGGAGCAGACCCTGGCCGGCGAGTGGAGCCTGCCGGTGCCGCTGGCGAAGATGCTGGAAGACGATCCGCAGATCACCGACGACGACGTCCTCGAGAAAGTGCTGGAAGCGGCGGACGCCTCCTACCAGGCCAAGGTCGGCATCGTGGGCAAGGAATCCTTCGGTGGCTTCGAGCGCAACGTCATGTTGCAGAGCATGGACACGCACTGGCGCGAGCACCTGGCCGCGCTGGACCACCTGCGCCAGGGTATCCACCTGCGCGGCTATGCGCAGAAGAATCCGAAGCAGGAATACAAGCGCGAGGCCTTCGAGCTGTTCGGCCAGATGCTGGACATGATCAAGAACGAAGTGGTCCGCATGGTCATGACGGTCCGCATCCAGACCCGCGAGGAGATCGAAGCGGCCGAAGCGGCGATGCAGCAGCACCTCGAGAACGTCAACTACCAGCACTCGGACTTCAACCCGAACGCCGCGCCGGAAGACCTGCTGGCGCCGGCCCCGCCGGAAGCCACCGACCCGAGCCTGCAGTTCGGCTTGAAGGTCGGCCGCAACGATCCCTGCCCCTGCGGCAGCGGCAAGAAGTTCAAGCAATGCCACGGCCGCCTGGCCTGACCGATCCCACCGACGAAGCGTACTGGGCGCAGATCGCCGCCCAGTACGACGTCTCGCCCGACTTCCTGAATCTCGAAAACGGCTACTTCGGCGTCCAGGCCAGGCCGGTGTTCGAGGCGTTCCAGCGCTACGAGCGCGAGGTCAACGCACAGAACGCCTGGTTCCTGCGCCGCCGCTGGCCTGCGCTGCTGGATGAGGTGATCGGCCGCCTGGCCGCGTTTTCCGGCGTCGATCCGGACGAACTCCACATCACGCGCAACCTGATGGAGTCGCTCAATATCGTCCTGCAGGGCTATCCGTTCGCGCCCGGCGACGAGGTGGTGTGCGCCGCGCACGACTACGACGACGTGCGCGACGTGCTCGACATGGTGGCGGCGCGGCGCGGCGTGCGCGTGGTGTGCGTGCAGGCGCCGCTCGACCCCTGCGGCGACGACGAGATCCTGGCCGTGTACGAGGCCGCCTGCACCCCGCGCACGCGCGCCGTGCTGGTGACGCACATGGTGCACCGGACCGGGCAGATCATGCCGGTCGCGCGCATCGCCGCCCAGGCCCGCGCGCGCGGGATCGACACTATCGTGGACGCCGCGCATTCCTTCGCCCAGCTCGACTTCCGGCTGCCGGACCTGCAGGCCGATTTCGTCGGCGCCAACCTGCACAAGTGGCTGGGCGCGCCGTTGGGTGTGGGCCTGCTGTACGTGCGGCGCGGCCGCATCAAGGACATCGCTCCGCTGTTCGGCGACACCACCCATGCAGCGGACGACATCCGCAAGTTCGCCAAGGTCGGCACGGTACCGCCGGCCCCGGTGCTGGCGGTGAACGATGCGCTCGCATTCCACGGGCGGATTGGTGGCGCCAGCAAGGAAGCGCGCCTGCGCTGGCTGAAGGAGTACTGGGTCGGGCAGGCGCGCGCCATCCCCGGCCTGGAGATGCTGACGCCGGCGGACCCGCAACGTTCCTGCGCCATCGCCGCCTTCCGCCTCCTGCACGTTCCCGCCGCGGAAGTCGCGCGCCGCCTGATCGACGATCACGGCATCTTCACCGTGACGCGCGCAGTTGCCGGCCGCGAAGGCGTCCGGGTCACTCCCCACCTGTACATCCGCCCGGCGCAGCTGGACCGGCTGGTGCGCGCCCTGGCTGACATCGGCGGGGCCTGAACCCCTGGTGGCGACGCACCCGCCCGGCTACAATACGCGTTTTCATTATAAAAATACAAATGTTAAAACCGTATCCAGTGGTTGCACTGCTTGCGCTGATCGGCATCGCGCAGGCCCAGGAGATGGAATCGGCCGTGCATGTTTCCGCCGTGCGCGATCCAGTCGACAAGTCCTACCGAAAGATCTTGTCCGGGATGGACACGTTCGAGCGCTTCCATAGCCTGGCCCCGCGCGCCAGCCTGCGCTTCCAGTTGCTCACTCGCAAACCCGGCGCCACGCTGGACGGCATCACGGTCAAGGTTGCGGGGGACAGCGTTACCCTGCCGCTGCAGATTGCCGCCGACAAGACGTTCACGGTGGAGCCCGACCAGGCCGCCTACGATGAGGACGCCTCCATGGTCCTGAACCGCAAGAACGAGACGGTGACGTGGCGCGCGCAGATCGTTTCCCCCGGCTTGCCCGCGGGTGCGCGCCGGCTCGGCGACCTGCGCCTCGGATGCCGGGTGGGCGTGGCGGCCGAACTGGTCTCGCCGGCACCTCTCCTGGTGCGGATGTTCCGCACCAGGAACACCGACCAGTGCATGGAGCGCAGCACGCGCTACTTCCAGTTCGCCGAACGCCCCATCTTCGGGGTCTACCTCGAGGCGGGCGCGCGCAAGCAGTATTTGCCGTTTGGCGAGATGTATTGCGGCGCTCCTGGCCTGCTCAAGCTTGGGCTGCAGAAGTATCTGAGCTACACCGATTGCCAAGCCTTGCCGGAACTGACCTACGTCGCCCCGCTGTACGACACGTCGTGGCCGGACGACACGCTGGTGCGCTTCGATTTCATGGATGAGCCGGACGAGACCGGAACGGTCGCGACCGGACAGGCCGTGCAGCGGCGCGGCCCGGACAAGCCACTGCGGGTGGAGACGGGCGCCACGACCGTCGAGGCGCTGCGGTCCCAAGCCGAGCCCGAGGTCAGTTTTACCTTCGCCAGCGGGCATCAGGTGCTGCGCTACCAGGTGGCGCCCGCCGCGGCGCCCGCCGCCACGCATGCCAAGCGCCTGGCCGAATTGGTGGTGCTGGCCGATCCGGCCGGCGTGGTGCGGAAACTGCGCCGCTACGAGTGGGCGGAATAGGGCGGTCATCACGGGCGCGGCCATGGCGGTACAATAGCGGCTTTGAATTCACGCGAAGAACCAGACCATGGCCGTCAATTCCCCGATCCCCGTCGCCGCCGACCTCAAGCCCGTAGCCGGCATTGAACTTGGCTACGCCGAAGCCGGCATCAAGAAGCCCGGCCGCAAGGACGTGCTGGTGATGAAACTGGCCGACACGGCGACCGTCGCCGGCGTCTTCACCAGGAACCGCTTCTGCGCGGCGCCGGTCCAGATCAGCAAGGCCAACCTGGCCGCAGGCGCGCAGATCCGCGCGCTGGTCGTCAACACGGGCAACGCCAACGCCGGCACCGGCGACGAAGGCCTGGCGCGCGCGCGCCAGACCTGCGCCGAACTGGCCACGTTGCTGGGCTGCGCGCCCGAGCAGATCCTGCCGTTTTCCACCGGCGTGATCCTGGAACCGCTGCCGGTCGAGAAGCTGGTCGCCGGCCTGCCGGCCGCCATCGCCAATCTCAAGGCGGACAACTGGTTCAACGCGGCCGAAGCGATCATGACCACCGACACCCAGCCGAAAGCGGCGTCGCGCACGGTCACCATCGGCGGCCACACGGTCACCCTGACCGGCATCAGCAAGGGCGCCGGCATGATCAAGCCGAACATGGCGACCATGCTCGGCTACCTCGCCTTCGACGCCAGGGTCGCCCAGCCGGTGCTGGACGAGCTGGTGCGCCATGCGGCCGACCATTCGTTCAATTCCATCACCATCGACGGCGACACCTCGACCAACGACTCGTTCATGCTGATCGCGACCGGCGCCGGTGCGCTGTCCATCGATTCGACCGCGGCGCCGGAATACGCGGCGCTGCGCGATGCCGTCACCGAACTGTCGCGCACCCTGGCCCAGATGATCGTGCGCGACGGCGAAGGCGCGACCAAGTTCATGACCATCACGGTGGAAGAGGGGCGCGACCTGGAGGAGTGCCGCAAGATCGCCTACTCGATCGCACACTCGCCGCTGGTCAAGACCGCTTTCTTCGCGTCCGACCCGAACCTGGGCCGCATCCTGGCCGCCATCGGCTACGCGGGCGTGGACGACCTGGACGTGAGCAGGATCGACCTGTACCTGGACGACGTGTGGGTGGCCAGGAACGGCGGGCGCAATCCGTCCTACCAGGAAGCGGACGGCCAGCGTGTCATGAAGCAGAGCGAGATCACCGTGCGCGTCAAGCTGGCGCGCGGCGC
>DASRUW010000154.1:0-12145 GCA_035655255.1 Telluria sp.
GGAGCGGTACCTCATAGCGCACCGCGCCGGAGGAGCCCGACTGGGTCACGCGGCCCGTGGAACTGGCGGGATCCCCGCCGCAGCCGGCAAGAACCACACTGGAGGCAAGGGCGGCGGCGAGGGTGCGGTTCATACGGGCGCAGTTTCCAAAAGGCAGAAACCGGCCATGGTATAAATGAAACGCAAGCTTGTCAATGAGATATATTTATTCCTGGCGCAACCAGGTCTGGGTGCGGCCCAGCATGGGCAGCCCGATATAGCCGCGCACGTTGAGCTTGCGCCCGCCGTCCACCAGATGCAGCTTGCTGCGGTAGATCTTGCCGTTGTTCGGGTCGAGGATGTCGCCGCCGTTGTACTCGTCGCCGTCCTTCTTGAGGCCGGTGAGGATGAGCATGCCGACCACCGGCTGGTCCTTGCGGTAGTCGCTGCACTTGTCGCACTTCGGGTTCGCGTCCTCGTTCGGTTCGCGGAACAGCTTTTCGATCCGGCCCTGCAGCACCCCGTTCGTCTCCGTGATGCGGATCAGGGCACGCGGCTTGCCGGACACGTCGTCGATGTTCTTCCACAGCCCGACCGGGGAGGATTCGTCCGCCCAGGCGCCCGCCATCGCAAACGCCAGCATGCCGATCCCGGCCAGTAAATATGCACGCATCGCCCGTCTCCGTAGTTATGTGGAAGGGGCAGTGTAGCAAATAAGTTGTCCGCGGCCGGAGGTTTTGGCCGCGTACATGGCCGCGTCCGCGTGCTGCAGCAGCTGTTCCGGATCGGTGCCGTGGTCCGGGTACAGCGCCAGGCCGACGCTGCAGCCGAGCGGCAGGCTCAGGCCGTCCGTGTGGAAGGGCTGGGCGAAGGCGGCGATCACGTTTTCGCCGATCCCGGCGGCGGTCCTGGCGTCCACGTCCGGCAGCAGGGCCACGAATTCGTCGCCGCCGACGCGCGCCAGCAGGTCGTGCCGCCGCAGCGCGGCGCGCATGCGCGCCGCCACCAGCTTGAGCAGGGCGTCGCCGACGTGGTGGCCGTGGGCGTCGTTGACCGGCTTGAAGCCGTCCAGGTCGAAGTACAGCACCGCGAACGGTCTGCCGCTGCGGCGCGCCTCGTCGATCCGCTGGCGCAGCTTGTCGTGCAGGCGCAGACGGTTGGGCAGGCCGGTGAGGGCGTCGTGCTGGGCCAGGCGGCGGATGTGCGCCTCCTTGGCCTTGCGCGCGTCGATGTTGGCGAAGGTCCCGACCATGCGGCGCGGCCCGTCGGCGCCGCGCTCGACGATGCGCCCGCGCGCCTGGACCCAGGCCCAGCTGCCGTCGCGCCGACGGATGCGGAACTCGCTTTCGAAGTCGGGGCGCGCGCCCGCGATATGGGCCTGGAGGGCGGCGCGCACCCCGTCCGCGTCGCGCGGGTGGGCCAGCAGGTCCAGGATCTCGTCCAGGCAGGCGATCTCGGCCCGCTCGACGCCGAGGATGGTCTGGGCGCGCGGCGACAGCTGCGCGGTGCGGCCCAGCATGTCGCAGTCCCACACGCCATCCCCGGTGGCCTTGAGCGCGAGGCGCCAGCGCTCTTCCGCGCTGGCCCAGTGCATGAGCGCGCGGCGGCGGTTGTCGGCCGCGGCCAGCAGCAGCCAGACGACCAGGGTGAGCGCCACCCCGGTGCCGATGCGCGCCATCCACACCCAGCTACGTTGCCGGTCGTAGCGGCCATGCGCGTCCGCAATCGATTGACCGACGGTGACCACGAGGCCGCTGCCTTCCAGCGTATGCCAGCCGTAGATGCGTTCGATTCCGTCCAGCACGCCCACCCGGCGGAAGTTGCCGGACGGCGCAGCGTCCGGTTCGAACTGCGGAGCGCCTTTCAGCGAACGGCCGACGTAGGCTTGCCCCTGCTGCGAGCTGCGGCCGAGGATGGTGCCGTCGCTGCGGGCCAGCGAGACCGAGGCGTCCTGTCCGAGATCGATGTCGGCGTAGAAGCGGTAGAAATACGAGGGCTCGACCGACGCCACGATCACCCCGGCCAGGCTCCCGTCCGGCCGGCGCACCGGGCGGCTGAATTGCACCGACCAGCGGCCGCTGATCCTTCCCAGCAGGGGGCGGCTGATGAAGATGCGGTCGCCCTGGCTGGCCAGCTGGACCTGGATGTGCTCGCGGTCCGACAGGTCCAGGCCGGGACGGGCCGCGATATTGCTGTAGGCCAGATGCCCGGCGGGGTCGGTCACGGCCAGCTGGAACACCGCGCCGCCCGCGCCATTGGTCAGCACGGCCTTGACCTCGTCGTCGAAATGGCGCGGATCGCGCAGCCAGTCGTAGCGCAGGGCGCGCAGCGACAGGTCGATGGTGTTGATGCCCGATGCCACTTCCTGCGACAGCGCATAGGCCAGGTTGCGCACGGCGCGGGCGCTTTCCCGTTCGGAGATCTCGTCCAGCTGGCTGAGCTGGAAGGCGACGATCCCGCCGAGCGTCGGGATCAGGGCCGCGAGCCACAATCCCAGCCGCCACAAGACGGCCGGCCGGAAGTAGCCGCCGCTGAACAAGCGGAAGCGCGCTTCGGGGATGGGGATGGAGCCGAGTGCGGGCATCGGATGGTGGGTTGTTGCATAATGGAAAACTATGTTTCCACTAGGCTAACCCGCCATCCTTACATGAGCCTTGCGTTCAGGCGGCCGGCAGCTTGGCGAATTGCTCGCGCGTCTTTTCCAGGGTGGCGGAGAAATTGGCCGCGCGCTCGCGCTCCTGGGCCACCACGGCGGCCGGGGCGCGCGCCACGAAGCTGTCGCTCGCGAGCTTGCCGTTGGCCTTGGCGATCTCGCCTTCCAGGCGGGCGATCTCCTTCGACAGGCGCTCGCGCTCGGCCGCGACGTCGATCTCGACCTTGAGCATCAGCTTGGTGGTGCCGACCACGGACACGGCCGCCGGCGACTCCGGCAGCACGTCCACGATCTGCACGTCGGACAGGCGGCACAGGGAAGCGAGGTAGGGGCCGAACACGGCGACCTTGTCTTTCTCGGCGCCCGACGCTTCCACGATCAGCGGCACGCGCAGCGACGGCGCCAGCTTCATCTCGCCGCGCAGGTTGCGGGTGACGTCGGTCAGCGCCTTCAGCTCCGTCATCCAGCTTTCGGCCTGCTCGTCGATCCTGGCCGCATCCGGCAGCGGGAAGGGCTGCAGCATGATGGTCGGGCCGCTCTTGCCGGCCAGCGGGGCCACGGTCTGCCACAGCTCCTCGGTGACGAAGGGGATGATCGGGTGCGCCAGGCGCAGCACCACTTCCAGCACGCGCAGCAGGGTGTGGCGGGTGGCGCGCTGCTGGCCCTCGGTGCCGCCCTGGACCTGGACCTTGGCCACTTCCAGGTACCAGTCGCAGTACTCGTCCCACACGAATTTGTAGATGGCCGAGGCGATGTTGTCGAAGCGGTAGTCGGCGAAGCCTTTTTCCACTTCCATCTCCGCGCGCTGCAGCTGCGAGATGATCCACTTGTCGGCCAGCGACAGGTCGGCTTCGCTCGCCGCGCAGTCCTTGCCTTCGGTGTTCATCAGCACGAAGCGGGTCGCGTTCCACAGCTTGTTGCAGAAGTTGCGGTAGCCCTCGCAGCGGTTCAGGTCGAAGTTGATGTTGCGGCCCAGCGAAGCGTAGCTCGCCATGGTGAAGCGCACCGCGTCGCTGCCGAAGGCGGGGATGCCCTCGGGGTATTCCTTGCGGGTGTGCTTGGCGATCTTCTCGGCGTCGCGCGGGTTCATGAGGCCCGTCGTGCGCTTGCCCACCAGCTCGTCGAGGCCGATGCCGTCGATCAGGTCGATCGGGTCGAGCGTGTTGCCTTTGGACTTGGACATCTTCTGGCCGGTGGAGTCGCGCACCAGGCCGTGCACGTACACGGTCTCGAACGGGATCTTGCCGGTGAAGTGCACGGTCATCATCACCATGCGCGCCACCCAGAAGAAGATGATGTCGAAGCCGGTGACCAGCACGGACGACGGCAGGAAGCGCTCCAGGTCCACGGTCTGCTCCGGCCAGCCCATGGTGGAGAAGGGCACCAGCGCGGACGAGAACCAGGTGTCGAGCACGTCGTCCTCGCGGCGCAGCGCGCCGGTCACGCCCTTGGCGGCGGCCTGCTGCTGCGCGTCTTGCTCGCTGCGCGCGACGTACACGTTGCCGTGGTCGTCGAACCAGGCCGGGATGCGGTGGCCCCACCACAGCTGGCGCGAAATGCACCAGTCCTGGATGTTGTTGAGCCACTGGTTGTAGGTGGTGGTCCAGTTTTCGGGCACGAACTTGATCTCGCCGTTCGCGACCTTCTCCAGCGCCACGTCGGCGATCGACTTGCCCGGATTGAAGGTGCCTTCCGGCGCCGGCTTGGACATGGCGACGAACCACTGGTCGGTCAGCATCGGCTCGATCACGACGCCGGTGCGGTCGCCGCGCGGGACCATCAGCTTGTGCGGCTTGACCTGTTCCAAGAGGCCCAGGGTGTCGAGGTCCGCCACGATCTGCTTGCGCGCGGCGAAGCGGTCCAGCCCGCGGTAGGTGACCGGGGCGTTGTCGCTGATCTTCGCGTCCAGCGTCAGGATCGACGGCATGGCCAGGTTGTGGCGCTGGCCGACCGCGTAGTCGTTGAAGTCGTGGGCCGGGGTGATCTTCACGCAGCCGGTGCCGAAGGCCTTGTCCACGTAGGAGTCGGCGATGATCGGGATCTCGCGGTCGCACAGGGGGAGCTTGAGCAGCCTGCCCACCAGGTGCTGGTAGCGCTCGTCGGTCGGGTCGACCGCCACCGCCACGTCGCCCAGCATGGTCTCGGGGCGGGTGGTGGCCACGGTCAGGTGGCCGCTGCCGTCCGCCAGCGGGTAGCGGATGTACCACATCGAGCCGTCTTCTTCCTCGGACACCACCTCGAGGTCGGACACGGCGGTGCCCAGTTTCGGGTCCCAGTTCACGAGGCGCTTGCCGCGGTAGATCAGGCCCTGCTCGAACAGGCGCACGAAGACTTCCGTCACCACCTTCGAGCGCGTCTCGTCCATGGTGAAGTATTCGCGCTGCCAGTCGGGCGAGGTGCCCATGCGGCGCATCTGGCCGGTGATGGTGTTGCCGGACTTTTCCTTCCACTCCCAGACCTTTTCCACGAACTTCTCGCGGCCCAGGTCATGGCGCGACACGCCTTGCGCGTCCAGCTGGCGCTCCACCACGATCTGGGTGGCGATGCCGGCGTGGTCGGTGCCGGGCACCCAGGCGGTGTTGAAGCCGCGCATGCGGTAGTAGCGCGTCAGGCCGTCCATGATGGTCTGGTTGAACGCGTGGCCCATGTGCAGCGTGCCGGTCACGTTGGGCGGCGGCAGCTGGATGCTGAAGGAGGGCTTGGCGGCGTCGGTGGTGGCGGTGTAGTAGCCGCGCTCCTCCCACTCGGTGCGCCAGCGGCGTTCAATGTCGGCGGGCTCGAAAGACTTGGCAAGTTCCATGGTGTGGCTGTAAATCCGGCGATTTTTGGCGAAAACAGCCATTATAGAGTACGCGCGGGGCCGTTCGCCCCGCGCGCCCCGCCTCAGGTGACGATCAGGTCCGCCGCCGCCAGGTCCGGGTGGCCGACCAGGGTCGCGATCTGGATCGCCGCCCCTTTTCCGCTGCCGTCCGCGTCGTACAGGAGCGCCCCGCTCGAGGTGTTGTACAGGACGTAGTCGTTGGCGTCGCCCGCCGTGCCGTCCGCGCTGGCGCGGAAGTTGGCGGCGGAGAGGGCGCCCGGCGCTGTCAGCTTCTTGAATACGGCGTTCTCCAGCTGGATGCTGTCCACGCCGCCGGCGAAGTCCACCAGCGTGTCGACGCCGACGCCGGGGGCGGAGTCGAAGCGGAACACGTCCGCCCCGCTGCCGCCGGTGAGCGCGTCGCTGCCGGCCCCGCCGTTCAGCAGGTCGTTGCCGGCGCCGCCGTCGAGGATGTCGTTGCCGGCCAGGCCGGACAGCGCATTGGCCGCGCCGTTGCCGGTCAGGCTGTTGGCGAGGGCGTTGCCGCTGCCGTTGAGGGCCGCCGTGCCGGTCAGGACCAGGTTCTCCACGTAGTTCCCCAAGGTCCAGCTGACGCTCGCCTCCACGGTGTCCGTGCCGCCCGCGTCGGTCTTGCTGGTCGCGGTGGTCGTTTCGATCACCTTGTCGGTCGCCGCATCGACCACGTAGCGGTCATTGCCGGCGCCGCCCAGCATGCTGTCCGAACCGGCGCCGCCGTCCAGCAGGTCGTCGCCCGCCGCGCCGGACAGGGTGTCGTTCCCGCCCAGGCCGAACAGCTGGTCCGCGGCCGCGGTGCCGGTCAGGCTGTCGCTGGCGTCGGTGCCGGTCAGCGGCGCGGCGGCGACGCTGGCGGTGGCGGCGCTTTGCACCGCTTCCGCCGTGCCGTGGCCGTCGGTGTAGCTCACGCCGACGCTGATCGCCTGGCTGGCCTGCGCGCCTTGCAGCAGCAGGGAGGAGCCGGTGGCGCCCGCGATGGCGGCGCCGTTGGCGTACCACTGCCAGGCGAAGGCGCCCAGTCCGTCCGCATCGGCCACGGTGCTGGTGGCGGTGAGCAGTTGGCCCACCACGGCGCTGCCCGCGATGCTCAAGCCGCCGGTCGGGGCGTCGTTCACGTTCAGCACCGGCGTGGTGGCGGCGCTGTCGACGCTCTCGGCGTGGCCCAGGCCGTCGACATAGCTGGCGCGCACGCTGATCGCCTGGCCCACCTGGGCCTCGGCGAGGGTGAGGCTGGCGCCGGTCGCGCCGGCGATCGCCACGCCGTCGGCCAGCCACTGGTAGGCCGGCATGCCCATGCCGTCGGCGTCGGCCAGGGTGGCGGACGCGTTCAGGGTCTGGCCCTGGGCGGCGGTGCCCGCGATGACGACGCTGCCCGTGGGCGCATGGTTGGCCGCCGCCGCGATGGCGAACAGCTGGCTGGCGCCGATGCTGCCGCCCTGGCCGTCGGCCACCACGTAGTTCAATTCCACCGGGCCGCTGAAGCCCGCGTCCGGCGTGAAGGTCCAGCTGCCGTCGCCATTGTCGGCCAGGCTGCCGCTGTCGGCGCCGAGGGCCTCGACGTGCAGGGCGTCGCCATCCGGGTCGCTGTAGCCTTGCAGGAGGTCGGCGGCGAACAGGGTATAGGCCTGGCCGGCCGCGCCGTCCGCCAGCGCGGCGCTGGCGCTGCCCACCGGCGCCTGGTTCAGGTGCACGTTGAGGGTGGCGATGGACGGCGACAGCACGACATCGAGCCCGCTTTGCAGGTCGAGCCAGATCGCGTTGATCGCATCGACGCTGTTGGCCGAGCCGATGGTGTCGTTGCGGTCCCAGATCTCCTTCACCAGCGGATTGGCCGGGTCGAGGCCAAGCAGCGCCGCAATCTGCGTGGTGTCGGCCAGGTCGAGCGTGGTCCCGTTGCTGTGGGCGAGCAGGATCGCCTGGGTCAGGGCCATGCCGGTGTCGTCGCTGCCCAGCGAGGTGAGGACGGCGACCTGCACCGCCGTCTTCTCGAGCGCCAGCGCCGCCGCATCGGCCGGATTGGCCTGCAGCGCCGCCCACGGATCGTCGTGCAGCAGGTCGGTCCCGGCCGGGACGCCGAGGGCTTGTTCGATGGCCATCTGCGCTTCGCCCGCCGTCGCGCCCAGCTGCAGGGCGTTCGCCATCAGCGTGGTGAGCGGATTCATGACGCTCGCGCCGGCCGGCGCGGCCAGCTGCAGCATGGAGATGGTGAAGTCGCCGTTGGACGGCGGCAGGATGGTCTTGGCGGCGCTGGTGGCCGCTTCGCTGTGGCCGCCCAGGTCGGTGTAGGAGGCGCTCACGGTGATCGCCTTGCCCACGTCGCCTTCCGCGACCGTGTAGCTGGCGCCGGACACGCCCAGGTCCACGCCGTCCGCCTGCCACTGGTAGGTCACGGCGGCGGGTACGCCGTCGGCGTCGGCCACGGTGGCGCTCAAGGTCTGCCCCGGCGCGGCGATACCGCCCAGGAACACCATGCCCGGCTGGTTGGACGGGGGCGTGAGCGGCACCGTCGGCACCAGGGTGACGCTGCCGTCGCCGTTCAGGCTGTAGAGGCCGTCGGCGAATTGGGCCTTCTCCACGCCGTTCAGGGTATCGCTGCCTTCGGCGGCGGAGCTGACCGTGAACTTGCCGCTGGCGGCGTCGAAGGCGATCTGGTAATCCGCCTTGGCGCCGGCGTAGACGGCGGTGTCGCTGTCCATGCCGCCGTCGAGCAGGTCGTCGCCGGCGTCGCCCTTCAGCTGGTCGGCGCCGCTGCCGCCGTAGACGGAATCGTTGCCGCTGCCCGCGACCACGATGTCGTCGCCCGCGCCGGCGTAGGCCAGGTCGTCGCCGGCCTTGAGGTCGAAGTATTCGTCCTTGGCGCTGCCGACGCAGGTATCGGCGTTGTCCGTGCCCGTCGGCGTGGCCGAGACCACGCCGGAGCCGGGAATGGTGCCGGCCGCGAAGTTGGCGAGGAAGACGCCGCTGTCGTAGATATGGTCGCCCGTGTCCGCGATGCCGATCTTGATGTGGTTGACGCCGCCCGCGTTGATCGGGGCGACGATCTTCAGTACGTGGCTTACGCCGTCGTATTCGATCGGCAGGAAACCGCTCGCGTTGTCCTGGAAGTAGCCGGCGGCCAGGTTGCTGCTCACGACGCTGAGCGGATGCATGGGGTCGTGGTTGAACAGGGCGTAGTTCACGCCGTTGACCATCACCACGGCCGAATCGACGAACTGGTCGACCCACTCGGGAAATTCGTCCGAGCCGAACACGAGGTCGAAGCTGACCGATGTCGCGGCAGGATCGTTCACGGTGAAGTCGAAGGCCAGCGTGGTCGCGTCATAGGACTGGGTCTGGAATACGGTGTTGACCACTGCATCGATGTCCGCGTCGCCCGCGCCGCCGTTGTCGGTGCCGAACCACGGCATCGTGTTGCTGGTGCCCGGCGTGGTGCCGGACGTGAGCAGCAGTCCCGCGCCGATGCCGAGCGCTGTCAGCGAACCGTCGTAGAAGTTGATGGCATCCGGGCCGGATGCTTGCACGGACACGGAACCGGCGACGACGCTGATGCCGGAGTTCGGCGCCAGCAGGGCGGAGGCCAGGGTGGACGTACCGGCGCCGGCGGCGGGCGAGAATGCTTGCATGGACTGTTCCTCGAAAAAGGGATGATCCGGCAAGCCTAAGCGTCGCACCTGTACGCAAGCTGAACGTCTTGTGGGAGTTTTTACAACGGGGCGGGAAAACGCACCTCGGCCGCAAAGCCGCCGAAGGCGACGGAGCGTCCGAAGCGCAGCTGCGCCCCGTAGGAATCCGCGATGCGCGCGGCGATGGAAAGCCCCAGGCCGTGCCCGGCCACGGTTTCGTCCAGGCGCACGCCGCGCCGCGCCAGGCCAGCAAGTTCCGTCTCCGGACAGCCCGGTCCGTCGTCCTCGACCCGGAACACGATGGCGCCGGGCTCGCGCCGCACGCTGGCCAGCACGCGGGCGCGCGCCCACTTGCAGGCGTTGTCGAGCAGATTGCCCGCCAGTTCCAGCATGTCCTCGCGGTCGCAGCTGGCGGTGCCGATGTCCGCGTCCACTTCCGCGCGCAGGTCGAGGTCGCGGCCGCGATACAGCTTGCGCAAGGTATTGAGCAGCGCATCCAGTTCGCGCGCCACGTCCAGCGGCGGCCCGCCGCCGCCCTGGCCGCCGGCCACGCGCGCGCGGCGCAACTCGCGGTCGATGCGCTCGCGCAGCAGGTTCAGTTGTTCGGCCAGCGGCGGACCGAGTTGCGGATCGGCGCGCACGCGTTCCTCGTCGGCGATGGCGGTCAACACCGTCAGCGGCGCCTTGAGCGCATGCGCCAGATTGCCGAGCGCTTCGCGCGAGCGCTGCAGGCGCTGCGTCATCAGCCGCAGCAGGCGGTTCACCTCGCGGACCAGCGGCAGCACCTCGCGCGGCACGTCTTCGCGCAGCTGTTCGGTCTCGCCCCGTTCCAGGCGGGCGACGTCGTCGCGCGCCAGCGCCAACGGCCGCAGCGCCAGGCGCACGATCGCCATTTGCAGCAGCACCAGGGCCGCGAACATCAGCAGCGAGAGCCGCGCGAAGCGTCGCATCAGCTGGGCGAAGGCAGCGCGCACCGCGCCCAGGTCGGCCGCCACGGCGACCGTGACCGGCCGGCCTTCGAAGCGGTAGCCGCTGGCGCTGACCAGCAGCTGCTGGCCGTGCGGTCCGGGTTGGGTGCGCACGCCGCGCGTGCCGGGCGGCTGCGGCGGGACGCTCAAGTGGGCGTTTTCCAGCGACAGGGAGCGCTGGACGGAATTCGCCCCAAGCAGGATCTCGTAGTAATGTCCGGAGCCGGGCGTGCCGAACACGGGATCGAAGTGCGTGAGCGCCAGGCCCAGGTTCGGACCCGCGAGGCCGACCAGGCCTTGATAGAGCTCGTCGGCGTCCTGTCTCAACTCGTCGGCGATGTAGTCGCGCATGACGGCTTCCCAGGCCACGGCGACCAGTTCGCGCTGCACGGCGAACATCGCGGCCAGGCTCAGGACCAGCCCCAGTACCAGCTTGGCCAGCAGCGAGCCTCTCATGCGCCGCTCCCGAACACGTAGCCCTGGCCGCGCCGCGTTTCGATCAGACCCGCGCCCAGCTTGTTGCGCAGCCGGTTCACGTGCACTTCGATCACATTGCTGTCCCGCTCCGTGTCGTAGTCGTAGATATGTTCGGCCAGGTGCGACTTGGACAGGATTTCGCCCGGATGCAGCATGAAGTAGCGCAGCAGGCGGAACTCGGTGCCGGACAGCGCGATGCTGCGCTCTCCGGCGCGCACGCACTGGCGCGCCTCGTCCAGCGTCAGGCCGCCCGCGCTGACGGCGCCGCCGGTCTGCGCATGGCTGCGGCGGATCAGGGCGCCCAGGCGCGCGGCCAGCTCCTCGTGGTGGAACGGCTTGGCAAGGTAGTCGTCCGCGCCGGCCTGGAATCCGGCCACCTTCTCGTGCCAGGCGTCGCGCGCCGTCAGGATCAATACCGGCACCGCGTTGCCGCGCGCGCGCCAGTGGCGCAGCACGTCCAGGCCGGCCCGCTGCGGCAGGCCGAGGTCGAGGATGACCGCGTCGTAAGGCCATTCGGTACCGAGGTGCTCGGCGTCGATACCGTTGGCCGCCACGTCGACGGCGTAGCCGCGCCGCGCGAGATCGTCGCGCAGGAGGGACGACAGGGCGGGATCGTCTTCGGCCAGCAGGATCTTCATACGGCAGAGCATAGCCAGCGCGCGCGAAACGCGGCGCGCGCGCCACAAAGCCTGACGCAACGGCATCTTTTGCGCGTATAATCCGCAGCGCTGCCGCGAGGCGGCATAGCTAGGGGTCCTGCCACGAGCGTGGCGGGTGAGAGTTACCCTCTGAACCTGATCTGGATAATGCCAGCGAAGGGAAGCTTGGTCGTTTTGCGCCCCTCCGCGGGCGTGCGCTCCCGACTCCTTTGCTGGCTCCTAACGCAAAGGAGCCACATGAACTTCAATTCCGCCACCGCCCAGGTGGACGAGGCGGCGATCGCGCCGCTGCCCAATTCGTCCAAAGTCTACGTCACCGGCAGTCGCCCGGACCTGCGCGTGCCAATGCGCGCCGTCTCCCAGCACGGCGACAACCCGCCGGTCTACGTGTACGACACCTCGGGTCCATACACCGATCCGAGCGTCGCCATCGACGTGCGCCACGGCCTGATCACGCCGCGCACGCCGTGGATCGCCGAGCGCGGCGACACCGACGAACTGGCCGGCCCCAGCTCCGTCTTCGGTCAGGCGCGCCTGGCCGCGCCCGAACTGGCGGCCATGCGCTTCCACCTGCAGCGCAACCCGCGCCGCGCGCGCGCCGGCGCCAACGTCACCCAGATGCATTACGCGCGCAAGGGCATCATCACTCCGGAAATGGAATACGTGGCGATTCGCGAGAACCTGCGCCGCGAGGAATACCTGGCCTCGCTCGACGCGCGCGGGCGCGACCTGATGGCGCGCCAGCACCGCGGCCAGTCCTTCGGCGCTTCGCTGCCGGAGAAGATCACGGCGGAATTCGTGCGCGACGAAGTGGCGCGCGGCCGCGCCATCATCCCCGCCAACATCAACCACCCGGAAGTGGAGCCGATGGCCATCGGCCGCAACTTCCTGGTCAAGGTGAACGCCAACATCGGCAACTCCGCCGTCACCTCCTCGATCGGCGAGGAAGT
>DASRUW010000155.1:0-15301 GCA_035655255.1 Telluria sp.
GGCCCACATCGGAGGTGATGAATGCGTCGCCCTTGGTGATGTCGAAGACCTTCTCGACCACCGACTGCGGCTTGATCACCAGGTCCGAATCGGCGTAGCGCAGGCACTTCTTGCCGCGCCACTCGTCGATTTGCTGCCACCAGGCCGACAAGGCGGCGCTGTTGGGGCGCGCGTCGCCGGCGTCCAGCTGCGACAGCAGTTCGACCAGCACGTCCTTGACGTTGCCGACGATGGGGATGTCGACCTTGACCCGCTTGGAGATCGAGGACGGGTCGATGTCGATGTGGATGATCTTGCGCGGGGACGAGGCGAAGTGCTTCGGATTGCCGATCACCCGGTCGTCGAAGCGCGCGCCGATGGCGATCAGGACGTCGCAGTGCTGCATCGCCATGTTCGCTTCATAGGTGCCGTGCATGCCGGGCATGCCGACGAAGCGCTCGGACGAGCCCTTGTAGCCGCCCAGGCCCATCAGCGTGTTCGTGCAGGGGAAGCCGAGGCGGTCCACCAGCTTGTTCAGTTCGGGGGCGGCGTTCGCGAGGATGACGCCGCCGCCGGTATAGATCATCGGCCGTTCGGCCGCCAGCAGCAGCTGGACCGCCTTGCGGATCTGGCCGGAGTGGCCCTTGTCCACCGGCCGGTAGGAGCGCATCTCGATCTCTTTCGGATACGAGTACGGCGCCTTGTGCATGCTGATGTCTTTGGGGATATCGACCAGCACGGGGCCGGGACGGCCGGTGCGGGCGATGAAGAAGGCCTTCTTCATGGTCTCGGCCAGGTCCTTGACGTCCTTGACCAGGAAATTGTGCTTGACCACCGGGCGCGTGATGCCCACGGTGTCGCATTCCTGGAAGGCGTCCTGGCCGATCGCGTGGCTGGGCACCTGGCCGGAGATCACCACCATCGGAATCGAATCCATGTAGGCGGTGGACAGGCCGGTGACGGCATTGGTCACGCCGGGGCCGGAGGTGACCAGGGCGACGCCGACCTTGTTCGAGCTGCGCGAATAGGCGTCGGCGGCATGCACCGCGGCCTGCTCGTGGCGCACGAGGATGTGGCGGAACTTGTCCTGCTTGAAGATGGCGTCGTAGATGTACAGCACTGCGCCGCCGGGATAGCCAAAGACGTGTTCAACACCCTCTTCGGCCAGACAACGCACGACTATTTCGGCGCCCGTGAGGAGCGGGGCCGAGGCTTCGGTATTCATAAAACATTCCTTTCAAGACCCAATGGGAGGTGATCGGATGCTCTCTCCTAGCGAAGCACGCTTCAACGCAACATGGCTCAGGCTTCCCTTCTTCCTGCGGTCGCGGCGATCTTTCACATGCCCGTAGACATGTTACGAACCGGCGCTGGTCCGCAAACTCGTTTGGCGTGAGTTTTTGTAGCGTTTCTACGCACTTCTCGCGCTTGTGGCGCGGGTTAGAGCAAACTGCCTACATGAAAGCTCGTCTCGGCAGCGGTAGCCTGGTGTGGCGTCCGCCGCGAAACAGGGGGCTCTGTTGGTTGCAAAGCACCCTAACGTTACTGCGTTGCACAAATTTGGTCAAGATGTTTCGGCGGCCGCGGCCGCAAAAACATGCATAGGTGGCCGAATTTTTGATAGGATTCGCAAGTTTTCGTACGGGCTACGCATGGCCACAGACAAAGAATTATCGGATTTCCTGGAAAGTGTCGAACGGCGGGCCTTCAAGCAGGCCGTCTATGCGGTGCGCAAGGACGATGCCGCGCTCGATATTGTTCAAGATGCAATGATCAAGCTGGCCGAGAAGTACGGCGACAAGCCCGCCGCCGAGCTTCCCATGCTGTTCCAGCGCATCCTCCAGACCACCATCCTCGACTATTTCCGCAGAGAAAAGGTCCGCAATACCTGGGTCAGCCTGTTTTCCGGCATGAGCCGGGAATCAAGCCAGGATGACGATTTTGATATACTCGAAACGTACGAAGCCGAGGAAGGCAGCCGCGCCCAGGAGTCCAGCGCCGACCAGGTCGAGCGCATGCAAATCCTCGCCGTGATCGACGCGGAAGTACAAAAACTCCCGGCGCGTCAACGGGAAGCCTTCCTTATGCGTTACTGGCAAGACATGGATGTGGCCGAAACCGCCGAAGCCATGGGCTGCTCGGAGGGAAGTGTAAAGACGCATTGTTCCCGGGCTACCCATGCCCTGGCGGAAGCACTGAGGGCCAAGGGAATCACATTATGAACACCGACGATCTCAACTTCGCGTACAAGGTACGCCACGCGCTCAACGAACAGCTGGACCAGCTGCCCGCCTCCACCACGGACCGGCTGGCGGCTGCGCGCAAGAAAGCCGTCGCCCGCAAGAAGGCCGCGGCGCCGCTGCGCGTGGCGCGCCGCTGGCTGGCCACGACCGGACCGTCGCTGTTGTCTTCCGCCTGGATCGGCCGCGCCGCCGTCGCCGCGCCCTTGCTGGCGATGGTGTTCGGCCTGGCCAGCATCTACCAGTACGAGCAGAAGCAGCGTATCGCCGAGCTGGCCGAACTGGATGCGGCGGTGTTGTCCGACGAGCTGCCGCTGACGGCCTATCTCGACCACGGTTTCAACGCCTACCTCTCGCAAGAGCAACAACAGAAGCGCACGCAGTAAGGATGGCGTTCCTCCCGCTCCGCCAGCGCCTGCTCGCCGCCGTCCTCGCCGGCGTGGCAGCCTGGGCGTGGGCGCAGGGCGCGCCGTCGGCCGCGCAGCCGGCCAAGCCGGCCTCCGCCGCAGCCAAGCCGGCCGCCAAGGCGCCCCTTGTCACGCATCCCCTGTGGAATGAACTCAAACCGGCCCAGAAAACGGCGCTGGAACCGCTCGCCGCCGAATGGGACAAGATGGACGGCCTGCACAAGCAGAAATGGCTGCAGATCGCCAACCGCTTTTCCGCCATGAAGCCGGACGAGCAGCAGCGCGCGCACGAGCGGATGCGCGACTGGGTCAAGTTGACCCCCGAGCAGCATCGCCTGGTGCGCGAGAACTACACCCGCGCCAAGAAGCTCGATCCGAACCAGAAAGCCTCCAAGTGGGAGGAGTATCAGCAACTCCCCGAGGAACAGAAGAAGAAGCTCGCGGCCCAGGCCGCGTCGACCAAGAAACAGGTGGCGAACCTGCCCGCGCCGCAACCCAGGAAGCCCGCAGCCGCGGCGCAACCGGCTGCGTCGGCCTCCGCAACCCAGGCGCCCGCAACCGGCGCGCCCGTGACGGCGCCGCCCGCGCCGGCGCCCGCAGTGCAGGCCCCGGCCGCCGGCGCCCCAGCGGCCGGCACGCCCGCCCCCACTCCGGCGCCGGCTCCGGCGCTGGCCACCCCGGCAGTCAATGGAAAATAATCAGCCGCTCGTCGTCACCCCTTCCATCAAGCGTCGCCTGCTCTCCATGGTCTACGATTCGCTGCTGTTGCTGGCAGTGGAAATCTTCGCCGTGGCGCTCTACACCCTCGTCACCCTCAACCTGCATTCGGCCCTGCTCGACATGGGCCGCAGCGTGGTGGTCGTGGCGACGGCGGGCTGGTACTTCATCCACGCCTGGACCGGCAGCGGCCATACGCTGGCAATGAAGACCTGGCGCATCAAAATTGTGATGGTGGGCCTGCCGTCGGTGCCGCGCACGGTGGCGATCAAGCGCTTCGTCATGGCGTGGGGCTTCGTCGCTCCCGCCCTGCTGCTCATCCACTTCACCCACCTCATGACCACGCGCGCCGGCACCACTACGGCGCTGTGGATCCTGCTGGCCAACATCGCCGCCTGGAGCATGACCGCGCTGCTCGACAAGGACCGCCAGTTCCTGCACGACCGCCTGGCGGGCACGCGCCTGATCGAGCTGCCGAAGAAGCCAGCGAAGGCCTAGAAGCGCTCGGTGGGGTGCAGATAGCGCCACTGCCCGGCCGGCAGCTGCGCCAGCGGGATGCGGCCGATGCGGATGCGGCGGATGCCCTTCACCTTCAAACCCACCGCGGCGCAAAGACGTTCGACCAGCCCGGGCTTGAAAACCTTGGTGGCGAAGCGCAGCCGCCCTTCGCTCTGCCAGCTCACCTTCATGCCCTGGTTCAGCTGTGCCAGCCCGTTCTCCGCCAGTGCGCCTGTTACTTCGACGAGCAGTTCGTGCTCCGGCGTCTCGTCGCGGAATTTGCGGGCGACGCGGTAGTCCTGGGTGTAGACGACCATGCCGGCCGCCTTGTCGTCGAGCGGCGCGGCCAATTCCAGCTGGTGCAGGTGCCGGCGCAGGAAGCGCTGGCCGCCCTGCTGTCCCGCCGCCGTGATCAGCTCCACCGACGCGGCGACGCCCGCCGGCTTATGCAGGACGATGGTGACGGGCTCGACCCGCTCCGGCTTCGCGCCGGGCTGCAGTGCCACCGCCTGGTCCGCACGTACGCGCGCGCCGGCTTCCTCCACGACCACCCCGTCGACGCTCACCCAGCCGCCTTCGATGTAGGCCTCGGCATCGCCGCGCGAACAGGAAAACTGCTCGGCGACGCGCTTGTTCAATCGTATCGTGTCGTCCATCAGGCGCCAAAGAAGGTGTGAAAGGTCGCGACCGTGCGCGCGATGCCGTCCGCGTCGACGTCCATGTGCGTCACGAAACGCGTCTTGGGCGTGATGCTGGCGCGGACATGCACGGCCTCCAGTGCCGCCTGCAGCGCCGCGCAGCGTTCGGCCGGCACGTCGACGTAGACGATGTTGGTTTGCGGCGCCGATACCGTCAGGCCCAGAGCGCGCAGGCCGTCGGCCAAGGCCGTGGCGTTGGCGTGATCCTCGGCCAGGCGTTCGACATTGTGTTCGAGTGCGTAGATGCCTGCCGCCGCCAGCACGCCGGCCTGGCGCATGCCGCCGCCCAGCATCTTGCGCCAGCGCTTGGCCTGCTCGATGAAGTTGCGGCCACCAAGCAGCACGGAGCCGACCGGCGCGCCCAATCCTTTCGACAGGCATACCGACACGCTGTCGAAACCAGCCGCCGCTTCGCGCAGGCTGACGCCCTGCTTCACGGCGGCGTTGGCGATGCGCGCGCCATCGAGGTGGGTCGACAGGCCGCGCAGGTGCGCGAGTTCGGTGGCGCGGCGCACGTAATCGGCCGGCAGCACGCGGCCGCCGATGGTGTTCTCCAGCGCCAGCACGCGGGTGCGCGCGAAGTGGTAGTCGTGCGGCTTGATGTAGGCCTCGATGTCGGCCAGCGCGATCGAGCCGTCCGGCTGGTTCAGGATCGGCTGCGGCTGGATCGAGCCCAGCACCGCGGCGCCGCCGCCTTCGTACTTGTAGGTATGGGCTTCCTGGCCGACGAGGTATTCGTCGCCGCGGGCGCAATGCGTCATCAGCGCGATCAGGTTGGTCTGGGTGCCGGACGGCGCGAACAGCCCCGCCTCGAAACCGAACATCTCGGCGGCCATGGCCTGCAGGCGGTTGACCGTCGGATCGTCGCCCCACACGTCGTCGCCGACTTCGGCGCGGTACATCGCGTCGCGCACGGCGGCGCTGGGTTGGGTGACGGTGTCGCTACGCAGGTCGGCCCAGCGGTATTCGGATGTGCTCATGTTGATCGCATCTGTGTGAAGTGGCAGATGCAGGATTATAGGCCGCAATGGAAAACCGGGGCCGCGGCCCCGGTTGGATGCTTCAACTGGCGTCGATCACGGCTTGAACGTGCCGTCGTCGCGCAGGATGGTGCCGCTGCAGCTGGCAGGCGTCGTGAGCTCGCGGTTGCCGGAGCCCGTGGCCTGGTTGCTCTCCCAGACCGCGGTCGAGCCGTTCCACTTCACGTACTTGTACTGGACCGCTGCGTTGGCGGGCAGGGTCACAGTCCCGGTCCACGGCACGTTGGCGCCGCTGCCCTGGATCGTCAGCGCGAAGCCGTTGGCCGGAGTCCAGTTACCGAGCACGGTCTGGTTGCCGACCACGTACAGGTTCTGCCCCATCACCGTGTTCGCTCCCGAGATCGTGAAGCTGACCTGGCAGCCCGCCGCCGGCGTCGTCACCGACAGCGCACTGCTGGCGGCGGACACGTTGCCGATCGCGTCGTATGCCTGCACCGTATAGCTGTACGTGGTGCCGGCGGCGAGGCCGGTGTCGGTGTAGCTGGTGCTGCTGCTCGTGCCGACCTGTACGCCGTTGCGCAGGATCTTGTAGCCGGCCACGCCGACGTTGTCGGTCGACGCGCTCCAGGTCAGGCCCGCGCTGCCGGCCGTGACGTTGTTGCTGGCCAGGCCAGCCGGAGCGCTGGGCGCGGTGGTGTCGCCGCCCGTGCACGGGTCGGTGGTCGTGATGGCGCCGTTGTTGATGGCGGACAGGCCGGTGCCGATCGCGTAGTTGGCGCCGTTGTGGTTGTCCCAGGTGCCGGAGCCATTGTTGAACACGACCTGGGCGCCGGTGGCGGAACCCAGTGCGATCACTTTCGAATACCAGCCGGTACAGGCCGCGCTCATTGCGACTCCGGGCACCGCGGTCCAGCTGCCGCCGTTCGGCGCGTAGTGGATGTTCACGACGCTCCAGCCGGACAGGTTGCGGTAGTAGACGGTGGCCGAATTGCCGCCGGCTGGAACCGTCGTCACGGACAACGCGCTGCTGGCGGCAGACGTGTTCCCTGCCGCGTCCTGCGCCTTGACCGTGTAGCTGTAGCTGGTCCCGGCAGCGAGGCCGCTGTCGTTGAAGCTGGTGGCAGCGGTGGTGGCGATCTGCACGCCGTTGCGCTGCACGAGGTAGGCCGCGACGCCGACGTTGTCGGTCGACGTGTTCCAGCTCACCGTGGCGGCGCTGGTCGTGACGTTGGACGCGGCCAGGCCCGCGGGCACGCTCGGCGCCTGCGTGTCGACCGGCGCCGGCGTGGTGACGCTGGCGGCGGCGCTGGCGCCGGAGACATTGGCGGCGGCGTCGTACGCCTTGACCGTGTAGCTGTAGGTCGTCGAGGCGGCGGCCGTGTTATCGACGTAGCTGGTGCCGCTGGCGACCGTGCCCAGCAACGTGGCCCCGCGATACACGTAGTAGCCCGCGACGCCCACGTTGTCGGTCGAGGCGGTCCAGCTCAGGGACACCGTGTTAGCATCCACGGCAGCCGCGGCCAGCCCGCTCGGCGCGGACGGCGCGGTGGTATCGACGTTACACGGGTTGTTGCCGGTACTGATGCCGCCATTTTCGACCGACGACAAGCCCGTGCCTAACGCATAGTTCTTGCCTCCGTTGTTGTCCCACACCCCCGAGCCGTTGTTGAAGACGCCCTGCAGGCCGGTGGCGCTGCCCAGATTGGCGGTATAGGTCACCCAGCCAGCGCACGCGGCGGCCATCGGCACGCCAGGCACGGCCGTCCAGGTGCCCCCGTTCGGCGCGAAGTGGAAGTTCGCCAGTGTCCAGTTGCTTGGCAGGCGATAGTAGACCGTGGCCACGTTGCCGGCAGCCGTGGTGACCGAGCGCGCGGCCGATGCCGCCGACAGGTTGCCCGCCGCGTCCTGCGCCTTGACCGTGTAGCTGTACGCGGTCGAGGGAGCGAGTCCGCTGTCGCTGAAGCTGGCGGTGGCGCTGACGCCCACCTGCACGCCGTCGCGGTAGATCACGTACTGCGCCACGCCGTAATTGTCGGTGGACGCAGTCCAGGTCAGCGCGAGCGAGCTGGGGGTGATGTTCGAAGCCGTCGGCTGGCCAGGCGCGGCCGGCGCCGACGTGTCCGGCGCCCTGGTCGACAGGTTGACTGCCGCCGAAGCCGCGGACTGGTTGCCCGCCGCGTCACGCGCGCTCACCGTATAGCTGTAGGTGGTCGAGGCGGCCAGGCCGCTGTCGTGGAACGAAGGCGAAGCCGTGGTTCCGACGGCGACGCCGTTGCGGTACACGGTATAGGCGGTCACGCCGACGTTATCGGTCGACGCGGTCCAGGACAGGTCGAGCGAGCGGTCGGTCAGGTTCGAGCCCGCGGGTGCGCCCGGAACCGTCGGCGGCGTGGTATCGACCACGAGGAAGGGATACACGCCCGGCACCGTGCCGTTCACGTCCTCCACGTAGCCGGAGCCGGTCGAGGTTCTGGTATAGGTGCCCGCGCCGACGAAGACCTGCTGGATGTCGGAGCGCGTCACGTTACCCTTGGAGTCCGTCATCTCGACGTAGTAGTCGAGCAGCTGGTTGCGGTAGTTGGAGAGGTAGACGTAGTACAGGTCGCCGATCTCCTGCGCCGGCAGCACCGCCAGCGTGTCGCGCGTGGTCGGAATCCAGGCCACGCCGTTCATGTCGTTGCGCAGCGCGCGCACCTGCATCGGGTAGGCCTGCCAGGCGCCGACATTGGACGGCGTGATCGACAGACCGGGCTTGCCGACCATGGCGGACGGGTCGTACACCTTGTAGGTGTCGTCGTTGTTGTCGATGTTGTTGCTGGCGTGGACGCGCACCATCACCTTGGCGCTGGCGATGCCCGACACGTCGTAACCGTAAGTGTAGACCGCGAAGTCCTTGCTGTAGTGCTGGACGGTCCAGCCTTCCGCCTTGGATGCGTTCACCGATCCTGGATTGTACGGATAGCGCTGCGGCCACCACACGGACGGGCCGGTGCGGTCGGCCGCTGCATTGGCCTGCACATACGGCTTGGTGAAGTTGAGCGAGTTGTTGAAGGCCAGCGTCGGCTTGACGTCGTCGTCCTTGTTCTCGTCGTAGTAGCCGAAGCCGGAGTCCATCGCCGGCAGCAGGAAGTACCACCCCAGTTCGGCCGGATTGGCGCCGCCGTGGTAGTCGTTGGACGCGTCCCCCTTGACCGGGAAGGACATCATCCAGGGGTTCAACTGGTTGCCCGCGTAAGTCACCTGGTTGTCGATCGCGGTGGTCGGCGACCAGTAGTTCGGGTGCGCGTCGAGCCAGATCTGCTCCGCCGTCTTGGCGTAGTTGAGGGCCGCCTGCAGCAGCGCGAAGTTCCGCTCCAGGTAGTGCCAGCCGTATTCGAAGGAGACGGTGGCCCCTTCCTGCACGCCGGACAGGTTGGTCTTGGGCGCGAGGTTCATGCCGCTCACGCGGTTGAAGTCGGCGAACTGCCCCTTCCAGATCATGAACGGCAGGTGCCAGTGATACCAGGTCGGGTCCGAGGACGAGTCGCGCGTGTCGACCCAGGAGCCGTCCTGCACGTGCTGCACGTCGGTCGAAGGAATCGGATTGGCGCGCAGGTATTCGTCGATGCCGAGGCAGAAGCCGCTGCCGGAACAGGTAGTGTTGTAGCCTGCCTGCCAGGTCGTGAGCGAGCCGGCGCGGCCGCTCGAATTGTCGCCGTCATGCGCGACGACGAAGAACTGGCGCGGCTCCAGGCCCGCATACGGCACGTATTCGTCCACCGTGACCGAGCCTTCCCAGCCTTCCAGCCAGGAGCCGTTCTGCGACACCGGAATGCCGGCGATCTTGCTCACCGCGCCGGTGGCGGGATCGACCTGGCGCACCCAGTGCGGCGTAGACGCGAACGGGTACTTGTTAACGATGACCTGCTGCTCGTGCGCCATCGCCACCGCCACCCACGAGCCTAGGTTCGAGGTGTTGCGCAGGTCGGCGCGGTTGGGCGGGGAGGTAAGCGTGTCGCCGTTGGCGTCATAGCTGGCATACGGATAATCCTTGAGGGTGCGCGAGTAGTGGTTGTTGCCGAGGACCGACCACTGCACGCCCAGCTTGGCCAGCGTGGGAATCAGGCGCTCGGAAAATCCGAGCTCGGTCGGGAAGAAGCCCTTGGAGGAGACGAAGCCGTTCCCGAGGAAGTAGGACTGCGCCAGCGTGGCGTTCTGGTACAGCAGGTCCTTGAGGAAGTAGTCGCTGCCCACCAGTGGCCCCATGGAGTGGTGGCCGGTGAAGTGGATGGTGTCGAGGGTGCGGAAGTTGTTGGTGGTCTTGAGCGAGCCGAAGGTATTGGCCCAGGACGAACCCCAGCCCGGATTGGTGTAGCCGGGCACGTTCTGCAGCGTCTCCAGGCTCTGCACGTTGTTGACGACCGCGCCGGACATGGTGACGTGGACCTGCCCCTTGCCGCCGGACCAGCCCTGGAGCTCGTTCGCGACCTGCATCGGCCAGTACTGGTAGGCGCCGGTCTTGGCGTCCGGCGTGTAGTAGGTGACCAGGTCGTCGTGCGGCATGATGCCGCCGCCGAGCGAGGCGGGAAGATAGTAGCTGTAGCCTGAAGGTGGATTGTTCTTCAGGTTGATCACCTCGCCGTCGTAGGTGTAGCGGATCGGGGCTCCGACCGCGGTGGCGTTGTACTTGGCCTGTACGTCGACGGCGTAGAACGGCCAGAAGTTCGGCATGTGGTTGTGGTAGACGTGTGCAGCCGGTATGGGCCCGGCCTGACTCGCGCCGTACAGGCATGACGCGGCCAGCGCGGCCGCCCAGGCGGCCGCCGGTTTCAGTTTGATCGGCATTCTTGTTCTCGTTGTTGGATGCGCGTGGACGTGACAAGGCCGTGCGCGCAACGCGCACACGCACGGCCTTAACTACAGGAAGGAGGGATTACTTGGCGATGAGGACCAGGACACCACGGCCGCACACGCCATAGGACGTGTTCTCGCCGCCGATGACGTCTTCGCTGCCCGGCGCGCGCACCTGGTTGGCGCCTTCGGCCCAGGTGCAGGTGTCGGTCACGCGGTACCAGATCTTGCCCGTGCCCGGCCACGGCAGCGTGAAGTTCACGTTGCTGCTCCAGCCGTTGTAGGCGATGTAGATCGCGGGCGTGGTGTCGCCGAATTCGCTGGCGTCGATGCGCCATGCGATCGCGTGGTTGTTCGCGTCGCCAAAGTAGGTGCCGTCCGCCACCTGCCCGTTCGGCTTGAACCAGCGCATCTGCTCCATCACGTTGCCGTTGTTGTCGACCGACGAATAGAAGTTCGACGGGCGCAGGGCCGGATGCGCCTTGCGGAAGGCGATCATGCCCTTGGCGAAGGACTGGAAGTTGGTCTGGTCGGTATTCCAGGTCCAATTGAGCCAGTTGGCGGTGGAGTCCAGGTTGTACGGGTTGTTGTTGCAGTTGATGCCGCGCAGGGCTTCGTCCCCGCCCGTCATCATCGGCACCCCGCCGGACAGCAGCATCAGGGCGAGGCCGTTGCGCGCGGCCTTGCGCTGGTCGGACGCCACACCAGCCTGGTCCCAGCTGTTGTTGTTGTCCTCGCCGCCATCGCTGGCGCCGTAGGGCCAGGGCTGGCTGTTGTTCTTGCTGTTGCAGCTGTACAGGTCCTTCAGGGTGAAGCCATCGTGCGCCACCATGAAGTTCACCGAGTTCCAAGGCTTGCGGCCGTCGTCCTGATACAGGTCGCTGGAACCGGCAAAGCGCGTGGCCAGGTCGCCCGGGGTCACGGCGTCCGTGCCCATCTTGTTCTGGTCCTTGCGGATGGTGTCGCGGTAGATGCCGTTCCACTCCGACCAGCCGCTCGGGAAGCCGCCGACCTGGTAGGAGTTGCCGCCGATGGCCCAGGGTTCGGCGATCAGGTCTTCACCCGAGCCGCCGGCCGCGGGACGCGGTGGCAGGTCCGCCACGATGCGGTTCAGCGCATTGGTGGAATCCATCTTGTCGAAGTTGTAGCAGCCATGCTCGCAGGTGTTGCCGAGGACGGAGGCAAGATCGAAGCGGAAGCCGTCCACGCCCAGCTTGTCGCGCCAGTAGTAGAGAGAATCGACGATCAGGTCCTGCGCCACCGGATTGTGCGTGTTGTAGTTGCCGCCCACGCCGGTGTTATCCCACGAATACTGCATGTCGTTCGTGAGGCTGTAGTAGGTCGGGTTGTCGAAGCCGCGGAAGCTCTGGATGTTGTAGGTGTCCGTGCCCGAAGTCCAGGAACCGCCCTCCCCCGTGTGGTTGTAGACCACGTCGATGAAGACCTTGATGCCCTGGTCGTGGAAGGCCTTAACCATCGCCTTGAACTCCTTGGTCGGCCCGCCCGCCGTCTTGTCGTAGGCGTAGCGGCGGTCCGGCGCGAAGTAGTTCAGGGTCATGTAGCCCCAGTAGTTGTCGCCCGTGGTGCTGGTGGGGTCGACGTCGTTGGTGTCGTTCTGGGTCTCCTGCACCGGCAGGAATTCGACCGCGGTCACGCCCAGGCTCTTGAGGTAGGCCGCCTTCAGAGCCGCGCCCTTGTAGGTGCCGCGGTAGGCGCTGGAGATCGAGGTGTCGTTCATGGTCAGGCCGCGCACGTGCACCTCGTAGACCACGTCGTCCTTGAAGGCGCGGGTCGGCTTGGTGCCGTAGGACGTGGCGTCGGCCGCGAGCACGATGCCTTTCGGGGACACCAGGCCGGAGTCCAGGTTGCGGTACAGCGGGCCGCTGGCGTACTTGGTGCCGTCGGTCATGGCGGGCGTCTGCGGATCGTGCGACAGCTCCAGCGCATACGGGTCGGTCAGCAGCTTGTTCGGGTTGAAACGGTTGCCGGCGCTGTCCACGTCGGCCACGAAGCCGATCGACGAACCCGGGGTCCAGCTCGCGCTGTAGGTCCAGTTCGGGCCCCAGGCGCGGTAGCCGTAGTAGACCGGGCCGGTGATGCCCCAGCCGGTGAGCGAGCTGACCGGAACGGTGGCGCTCCAGACGTTGTCCGCGCCCTTGGTCAGGACCACGCGCGCCTTCTCGGCCGCGCCGCTGGCGGCGGCGTACAGGTACAGCTCGATGCGCGTGGCGCGCGAGGAGTAGACCCGGAAGGTGACGTTGGACTGGGTGGCGTCGTAGGCGGCGCCGAGGTGGTTGGTGTTGATGGCGGCGTGCGCAGGCACACCCAGGAGAGCGCTGCAGGCCAGTAATGCCGCGCCCCCGAAGGATCGAAACTTCATCGCTATGGTCTCCGTTGTATTTATTGCTTTGTTATCGTGACTGCACGGCCGGCCACGTAAGGATGTGGCTACGCCTCGCCGCTGATGCGATCTTCTTGCAGTTTGAAGCTGGAACGCCCGTTTCGGGTCTTGTTGCTGCGACTGGTATTTTTACTACATCGCCGTGGCTGCGGCAGAGAGAAATCTACGCCTGAGCCTTGACAAAGTCAACAGGCGCGTTCAAAAGAAGCGTAGTTTGACTACAACTACTATTTTTCCAGGCCTGGGGCGGGTTCGCGGTCGCGGTCGGACGCGAGGCGTTCCTCGGCATCCGCCTCGTTCTTGGCGCGGATTTGCGCGAGGGCGTCGCGGCGCAGGGAGGGCGTATCGGCCAGCGCCAGCGCGGCGTCGTACTGGCCGCGGGCGATGGCGGCGGCGATGCGCGGGCGGGGATCGGGTTGGAGCGCGGGCGGCTCGGATGCGGGCTGGCGGTACAGCATGGGGAAGGCAGCCATGCCCTGCCCCGGCGTCGCCTGGGCGGCGGTCGCGGATGGAGCAGGACGTGCCGGCGCCGCAGCGCCCGCGCCGGCGCCGGCACTGACTGGTGGCTGGCGGCCGCAGGCGACCAGCAGCGCCATCAGGCCCAGCAGCAAGCCACAGACGGCATCCAGGCGCATCACTGCATCCGCCCCGCGGCGATCAGGCGGCAGCTGTTCGCGTCGTAGTAGACCGAGCCGGAGCCGACGGTCCACGAATAGCCCGCGATGACGCCGGTCGTCTCGTCCGCGTACAAGCGCAGGGTGCCGATGCCGGCGCCGCTATTGGTGCTCGAATTGCGCAGGTCGGTGTAGGTGATGCCGGCCGAGTCGGTGGCCGTGTGCGGCGACGAGGTCGAATCCGCGATCTTCACTTCGTACTGCACGGTGCCCGCGATGAACGGCTTGGTGGCGGCGCGCAGGACCGGCGCGCCCATCGCCATCATGGTGTGGCCGGTCGAGGCGTTGTCCGCGCACGGCAGGTACTTGAGGGCGACGATGTCGCCGCGGCGGATGTCGGCGGCCTTGGCGATGCGCGTGAACCCGGTCTGGCCCACGATCAGGTCGTAGTACTGGGCCGAGGACGGGCTGGTGCTGCCGGTGCGGGCCTTGTAGTCCGTGTTGCTGAGGTTATTGGCCGTCTTCACCACGTTGGTGACGAACGGGGCGCAGGTCGACTGATTCTGGTAGATGGTGGCACCGTTCACGCCGGCCCAGGTGACGATGGTGCTGCTGCCGCCATAGGTGTTGTTGGCGGCGGCCACGTTCTTGATCAGGGACTCGGCCCAATCCGCCTGCTGGCTGAAATCGGCCGCCAGGGCGGATCCGCCCATGACCAGTCCGGTCAGCAGGGCGGCGGCAAAACGGATAGACGGCACAGCACGCATTGCAAGCTCCTTCAATATTCGAGGAGTCCAGTATGCGGGAGCGGGACCTACAGTTACCCTACAGAATCCGAAATTGACTGTTGGTAAGGCGCATAAAAGCGCCCGGACATCTCTTCCAGGCCGAGAGTCGTTAGCACTTCGGCAAGTCTCTCAGCGGGGCGGCGGCGCGGCAGATCCTTGTAGGTGGCAATGATGAGCTCGTTCTTCATCGAGTGCTCCCAGCCCACCAATTCGGTCACGTTGACCTGGTAGCCGTGCGCCTCCAGCTGCAGGCAGCGCAGCACGTTGGTGACCTGGCTGCCGAATTCGCGGGTGTGGATCGGGTGGCGCCAGATCTCGGTCAGCGCGTTCTTGCCCAGTTCCTTGCCCTTGTTCTTGCGCAGGACGGTGGCCACCTCGGCCTGGCAGCACGGCACCAGCACCATGTACTTGGCCTGTTTCTTGAGCGCGAAGTCGATCGCGTCGTCGGTGGCGGTGTTGCAGGCATGGAGGGCGGTGACGATGTCCACCGTCGGCGGCAGCTGCTCCGAGCGGGTCGATTCCGACACCGACAGGTTCAGGAAGCTCATGCCGTCGAAGCCGAGGCGCGCGGCCAGCTCGCGCGACTTCTGCACCAGTTCCTCGCGTGTCTCGATGCCGTAGATGTGCGAACCGTCCTGCAGGTTCTTGAAGAACAGGTCGTACAGGATGAAACCGAGATAGGACTTCCCTGCCCCGTGGTCCACCAGGGTCACGCCCGGATGCTCGGCCAGCACGTCCTTGAGCAGCGGCTCGATGAACTGGTACAGGTGGTAGACCTGTTTGAGCTTGCGCCGGCTGTCCTGATTGAGCTTGCCGTCGCGGGTGAGGATGTGCAGCTCCTGCAGCAGGCCGATGGACTGCCCGGGCCGCACTTCCGGCGGCAGTTCGATCGGCTTGTCAACGCGCTTCATCGATCCATGCCTGCTGGATGGCTTCCAGGATCTTCTCGCCGCCGCGCTTGTGGTCGTCGTCGAAGCCTTCCAGCTCCACGACCCAGTTGTGCAGCTGGACGAAATTGATCCGCGTCGGGTCAACGTCCGGATGCGTGTCGTACAAGGCTTCCGCGATGTCGGTGATGTCGGTCCACTTCATGGCGCGTCCCTCAATGGTTCTCGCTGGCGTGGTTGATGGTGTATTTCGGGATTTCGA